>NZ_JBEZFT010000009.1:0-13447 GCF_040649595.1 Kribbella sp. NPDC048915
CCGCAAGCACCCACATCGACCTGATCGGCCGCATCGGCACCACAATCCTCGACGCCGTCCTACCCACCCGCCGCCCCCGAACCCACACCCGCGCCATCAAACGCGCCATCTCCAAACACCGCGCCAAAACCCCCCACACCGACCGGCGCACCCACCCCACCACCACCCACATCACGATCAACCCATTGCCCACCACACCAGACGGCTAACCGAACGGCGTTGCCGCTAGCCCGCGCTGAAGTCCACCCCGGCAACCAACCACCGCCTACCGGCCACGAGCGGTGTCCAGCGCGATCTGTGCAAGCGACCACCCGGCCCGGCATCACTGAGCGATCGACAGCCGGCCGTGAAACGTCGTACGCGCCTCAGGCTGGGACACGTCGAACCTGCCATCTCACGGCTGGGAGGCAAACCCGCTAACAACCCCTCGGCGAGGCGTGCGATGGTCAGTCGAGGAGGTCGCGGACGATCGTGGTCATTCGGTCGACCGGGATCGCGAAGCCGATGCCGATGTTTCCCGAACGGTTGGTTCCGAGCGTGGCGATTGCGGTGTTGACGCCGACCACCTGACCGGCCGCGTTCACCAACGGGCCGCCGGAGTTGCCGGGGTTGATGGCGGCGTCGGTCTGGATCGCGGTCTGCCGAGTGCGGTTGTCGCCGAAGCGTGCCTGCCGATCGACGGCGCTGACGATGCCGGCGGTCACGGTTCCCTCCAACCCGAGTGGGGATCCGACGGCCAGCACCGGGTCGCCGACCCGGAGCTGCGCGGACCGGCCGAGCGTGAGCGCCCGCAGGCCCTCGGCATCGGCGGGCGCGACCTGGAGTACGGCGAGGTCGTTGTCCTCGTCCGCGCCGACGACCTGCGCGTCGACGCGGCGGCCGTTGGACAGCACCAGCGACACATCGCGAGCTCCTTCGACGACATGGGCGTTCGTGACCACGTGACCGTCCTGGTCGATCGCGAAACCGGAACCGGTCGCGCGACCCGCCCGGACCGAGACGACGCCCGGCAGGACACTCGCAGCGGCCGCGGTGATGGACCCTTGCGCGGCGGCAGGCGGCGCGGCGGCCTGCGGCAGGTCGACAACACTGCCGGCGGGGCCGCGTGAACCCGTCACGGCACCGGCGAGTCCGCCGGCCGCGATCGAGAGCGCGAGGGTACCCACCACCAGCCCGACGCCTCGCCGGGCGCGGCCCGCAGTGGCTGGAGGGACCGTCACCCCGGCCTGAGGTGCCGTCGTCGGTGAGGGGGGAACCGCGACGGTGACCGGGGTGACGGAGCTCGGCGGCGGGCCCGGGAGGTAGTCGGGTCCGCGGAACGGATGACCTATGTGTGGAGACATGCAGAGCTCCTGATCACGGGAGGCGGGAGAACCAGAGCAGCGACGCCAGGGCCGCAAGCAGCGCAGCCGCCAGCGCGACACCGGCGACGAGGTTGGTGATCTCGCGCGGTTCGGTGGTCCAGCCGATCGACGACTGGAGGTCGGAGTAGACGTCGCGCAGCTGTTCGTCGCTCGCGGCCTCGTAGAAGGCTCCGTCGGTGGCGTCCGCGAGGCCTTGCAGCGCCTCGGTGTCGGCGGGGACGGGGACTTCGCGTCCTTCCAGGTTCACAGTTCCTTCGGGTGTGCCGTACGCGATCGTCGACACCGGTACGCCGGCCTGCGCCGCCGCCTCGGCCGCCCGGTCGATCGGGCTGCCCGCGGTGTTGCCGCCGTCGGACAGCAGTACGATCCGGCTCGGCGGCGGGTCGTCGGGGTCGATCGTGCGAACCGCCTGCAGGCTGGTGAGGACGGCCTCGCCGATCGCGGTCGAGTCGCTCAGCTGCAGGCTGTTGATCGCGTCCACGGTCGCCTGGTGGTTCGTACTCGGCGACGCCACCACGGTCGCCGTCCGGGCGAACGACACGAGCCCGACGTTGAACCGCTCCGGCAACTCCTGGACGAACTCCACCGCAGCCTGTTTGGCGACCTCGAAGCGGGTCGGTGCCACGTCGGTCGCCGCCATCGAGTTCGAGATGTCCATCGCGACCAGCACGGTGGCGCGTTCGCGCGGGACGCGGATGTCGGCGACCGGACGGGCGATCGCGATCGTCAGCACGGTGAGGGCGGCGAGGAAGGCCGCGGCCGGCGCGTGCCGGCGCCAGCCGGGCCGGTTCGGGGCGACCTTCTCCAGCATCGGGAGGGTCGCGAAGCGGACGGCGTACTTCGTCCGGCGGCGCTGCGCGATCAGGTACGCCGCCACGAGCGCAGCGACCAGCACCAGCAGCCAAAGCCACAACGGTTGTTCGAATCTCATCGGATACCGGTCCTCATAGAACGGGCACCTGCCCGGCGGCGGGCGGTGGTGAAGGCGGCGACGTCGCGGACCCAGTCGGTGTCGGTGCGCAGGACGAGCTGCGCGGCGCCGGCGGCCCGGATCGCCTGGGTGGTCTGTGCGCGGTGCGCGGCCATTGCGTCGGCGTACCGACGGCGAAGCTTGCGGTTCGCGGTCTGGACCTCGCGGCGTCGGCCGGTCTCGGGATCGACGAGCGTGAGCAGTCTGACCTCGGGCAGCTCGAGTTCGCGCGGGTCGAGCACCTCGACCGCGATCACCTCGTGCCGCGCCGCCAACCGGCGGAGCGGATCGGCCCAGCCGTCCTCGTGGAAGTCCGAGACGATCACCCGCAGACCTGGGCGAGGGTGCTCCTTCGCCAGACGGTCGATCGCGTGCCCGAGGTCGGTCCTGGGCACGGCGCCGGGCTCGGGCCGGGGCAACGACAGCAGCGCGCGGAGCGTACGGCGCAGCTGCACCGCACCGGAGGCCGCCGGCAACCGGCGCAGCTCGTTGCCCAGCGCAACACGGACGCCGAGGCGGTTGCCGGGACGGTCGGCCAGCAAACCGATCGCCCCGAGCACCGCGACGGCCAGATCGCGTTTCTCGCTGAGGGCGGTGCCGAAGTCCATACTCGCGGAGGCGTCCAGCAGCGCCCACGTCTCCAGCTCCCGCTCGGCCAGCGGGGCCCGCACATGCGGCTCGAGCGAACGGGCAGTCACGTTCCAGTCCATCCGGCGTACGTCGTCGAGGCCGGCTTGATACGGCCGTGCCTCGTTCGGCTCGCTCCCCGGACCGCTCCGCAGTCCGGTGATGTCGCCGTGCAGGAAACCTTCCAGCTTCCGCTTCACCGTCAGCTCGAGCGCGCGCAGTGCCCGCTCGCGTCCGGCCAGCAGGTCGGTCATGCTGCCGTGCCCTGGGTGTCGGCGGGAACGACGTGCGGCTGCTCGACCGTCTGCAGGATCCGGGAAACCACAGAGCGCGGATCGAAACCGTCGGCGAGCGCGTCGAACGTCAGCACCAGCCGATGCGCCATCACGTCGAGCGCCACGTCGTACACGTCAGCGGGCAGTACGTAGTCCCGCCCGCGCAGCAACGCCAGCGCCCGCCCGGCCGCGACCAGTCCCAGTGTCGCCCGCGGGCTGACGCCGAACTCGAGAACGCCGTTCAGGTCCTGGATGCCGTACTGCGCCGGCGCCCGGGTCGCGTGCACGAGCCGTACGACGTACTCCGCCACCGCATTGTGAACGAACACGTCATCGGTTGCCTCCTGCAACTGTGCGACCTGCTCCGGCGTGAGTACTGCGTTCGCGTGCGGCCGGTGAGCGCTCATCCGCTGCAAAATCGTGAGCTCCTCCAACGGTGTCGGGTAGTCGACGGTGATCTTCAGCAGGAACCGGTCACGTTGCGCCTCGGGCAGTGCGTACACGCCGTCGGACTCGATCGGGTTCTGCGTCGCGAGCACCAGGAACGGCTCCGGCAGCCGGTACGACGTACCGCCGATGCTGACCTGGTGTTCGGCCATCGCCTCGAGAAGCGCCGACTGCACCTTGGCCGGCGCCCGGTTGATCTCGTCGGCGAGCACCAGGTTCGCGAACACCGGGCCGAGTTCGGTGTCGAACCCTTCCGCGGACGGCCGCCAGATCCGGGTCCCCATGATGTCGCCGGGGACCAGGTCGGGGGTGAACTGCAGCCGGGCGAACCGGCCGCCGATCACCTCCGCGAGCGTGCGTACAGCCAGCGTCTTCGCCACTCCCGGCACGCCTTCGAGCAGGCAGTGGCCGCGGGCGAGCAGCCCGACGAGCATCCGCTCGACGAGCTGGTCCTGCCCGACGACGACCCGCTTCACCTCGAACAGGGCGTGCTCGAGCGCGGCGGCCGTCGCCGGCAGCTGAGCGGTCGAAGGATGGTTCTCGGTCATGCGTTACCGGCCGGGTTCTGCTCGGTCCCGCTCTGGCCGCCGCCGTTCTTCTCCGGGCAGTCCGCCCGCGACTGCTCCGACGGCGCTGCCGGTGACGGCGTGGTCGCGCCGTCGTCGACCCTGACATAGCCCTGCTGCGGCGCCGGGTCGTTCCCGACCGCGTACGCGACGCCGCCGACACCGAGCGCGGCCGCCGCCACCACACTGCCGAGGATCAACCGCTTACCTGGGAGGTTCATCGAATTCTCCTTCGTGTCGAGTGGTCACAGCTCATCAAGCCGCCGCGAAAACGACCGGAAAGCGGACCGAAAGCCCGCCGAAAGAACGGACCTGACCGACGCGGATCCCCCGCTACCGTGGTGGCGTGCGACTACTTGTGGTGGAGGACGAGGAAGGCCTGGTCAGTGCGCTGCGCTCGGGACTCGGCCGGGCCGGGTATGCCGTGGACGCGGCCAGCACCGGCGCCGAGGCGATGGACAAGCTCGCGAGCACGCCGTACGACCTCGCGATCCTGGACATCACGCTGCCCGACACCAGCGGCCTGGAGCTGTGCCGCGCCGTCCGCCGCGGCGAGATCGAGGTGGCGTCGGGCCGCGAGCTGCGGGTGCTGATGCTGACCGCGCGCGCTTCGCTGGCCGACCGGGTCCGCGGTCTCGACGAGGGCGCGGACGACTACCTGACCAAGCCGTTCGCCCTGGTCGAGCTGCTCGCCCGGATCCGCGCCTTGCTGCGTCGCGACGTCACCAACGGCACCACCCAGCTGCACGTCGGCGACCTCGTCCTCGACTCGTCCCGCCACCTGGCCACCCGCGCCGGGCGGGAACTGCCGCTGACGCTGAAGGAGTTCGGCATCCTGCGGTACCTGATGTCCCGGCCGGGGCACGTGATCTCGGCCGAGGAACTGCTCGAACACGTCTGTGACGAGAACGCCGACCCGTTCACCCAGACCGTCCGGGTGACCGTCGGCACGCTGCGCCGCAAGCTCGCGCGAGAAGGCGAGCAACCGCTCATCGAAACCGTGATCGGCCGCGGCTACCGCCTTCGAGGTGACACATGAAGTTCCCGTTGCCGGCCTGGACCCAGACGATCCGGTTCCGGCTGACGCTCACGTACTCCGCTGTCCTGATCGCGCTGTCCGCGCTGCTGCTCGGCGGCGTGTACCTCGCCCTGTCGCAGTTGCTCGAACCGGAGCCGCTGAACCAGTTCGAGGTCCAGAAGTACTGGACGGACTCCCACGGCAAGCTCCACCTGAAGCCGGGCCAGGTGATCCAGGCCGCGGACCTGTCCAGCGTGCAGTCGGCGGTCAACTATCAAACCCTCCAGACGCTGCGGAACTACTCCGTGGCCGGGATCGCCGGGTTGTTCCTGGTCAGCCTCGGCACCGGCTGGTGGCTGTCCGGCCGCGTGCTGCGCCCGGTCCGGCAGATCAGCGCGACCGCCCAGGAGATCAGCGCCACCGACCTGTCCCGCCGGATCGCGCTGGACGGCCCGAAGGACGAGCTGCGCACGCTCGCCGACACCGTCGACGGGATGCTCGGCCGGCTCGAAACCGCCTTTCTCGCGCAGCGGCAGCTCGTCGACGACGCCTCCCACGAGCTGCGCAACCCGCTCGCGGTCATCCAGGCGAACGTCGATGCCGTGCTCGCCCACGACGACACGCCACCCGAGGACCGCGCTCAGGCGACCGCGATCGTGAGCCGAGCGATCCAGCGGATGACGCGGCTTGTCGAGGATCTGCTCGCCTCGGCCCGCCGATCCTCCCCCGCGTTCGTCGACGCCGACGTCGATCTCGCGACGATCGCGGGCGAGGCCGCCGAGGAGTACGAGTTGCTCGCCGCGGACCGCGAGCTGCAGGTCGTACGACGTCTCGCGCCGGGCCCGGTCGCTGCCGGGGACGCGTCCGCGCTGCGGCGCGCGGTCGACAACCTGCTCTCGAACGCGGTCCGCCTCGCCCGCGGTGGCAGCGAGCTGGTCCTCGCCGTCGGTAGCCACAACGGCTGGGCCTGGATCGCCGTCCGGGACGAGGGTCCGGGCATCGCGGCCGACGACGCGGACCGCGTGTTCGACCGCTTCTACCGCGCCGGCCAGCAGCAGTCGCCGGCCACGGTCCCGTCCACCGGTCAGCGCCGCGCCGGCCTCGGGCTGGCGATCGTCCGCCAGATCGCCGAGTCCCACGGCGGCACGGTGACGCTGCATTCCGAGGTCGGTGTCGGCAGCACGTTCGTCATCTGGCTGCCGGAACGCTCCCTCACCAACACCACCCGCCGCTCCCCCACGCCGCCCACCGAAGACCCCCTCGGCCCCCGCCGCTGATCAGGGCAGGAAGGCGTCCGAGACGTTCGGCCGGTTGCCGTTGAGCGCGTTGTAGAAGGGGTGCTCGGGGGTCAGATCGGTACGGCGGACCGGCTGTCCGGTGATGGCCGACGCGTAGAGCGCCGTGACGAACTCCATCGTCGGCCGCGTGCTCGCCAGCGTCGTTTGATGCTCGCGACCGTTGAGCAGATCGTCGACCAGGCGGTGGATCTGCGCCTCGTGATTGCTCGGTACGTCGGTGCCCGCAGACGCGACCCACGGATCGGCAGCTGACGCGGCCGTCCCGGCGGAATCCCCGTTGTTCTTCCGGACGCCGGGGTCGAGGCCGAGGGTTGCTGCCTTGGCCGCGTCCGGTGCCGGATGGAACGTCCAGTCCTGGTCGGAGTACCCGTAGACGTGATTGACCTCGAGCGTGCCGCCCTCGGTGTCGATCCGGATCCTGCTGAGTTCCTTGGGCGACAGCAGGCTGTTGATCACGGTCGCGACCGCGTCGCTCTCGAACATCACCGTCGCCGTCGACACATCCTCGAACTCCACCGGCCGCCCGAGCCGGACTGCGGTGGCGTTGATCGTCCGCCACGGCCCGAGAAGGTGCAGCAGCAGGTCGATCTGGTGGATGCCGTGGCCGAGCGTGGGACCGCCGCCCTCCCCGACCCATGTCCCGCGCCATTCGGGATCGAAGTAGCTCAGCGGGCGGAACCACAACGTCTCGCAGACCGCCACCAGCGGCCGGCCCAACGCGCCACGGTCAAGAAGGTCGGCCGCCCGCACCGCACCGGATCCGTGCCGGTGCTGGAAGATCACCCAGACGGTGCCTTCGCTCGCCTGCTCCGCCTGCGCGACCGCGTCCAGCTCGGCCAGGCTCAGCACCGGCGGCTTCTCCAGCAGGACCGACTTCCCGGCCCGCAGGATCTCGATCGCGAGCTCGGCGTGGCTGCCCGGCGGCGTGGTCACCGACACCACGTCGGGATCCTCCGCCGCGAGCAGCTCGGTGACACTCGGGTACGCCGTCGCACCGAACTTCTCGCCGAGCGCCTTCGCCTTCTCCGCAACGACATCGGCGACACCGACCAGGGTGGTCCGGCCGGTGCTCGCGTACGACTCGGCATGCCGGTGACTGATGTTGCCGCACCCAACGATCGCAACCTTGAGCAACCCGTCGCTCATTGGGCCGCCCCACGGATCGTCGCGTTCTGCTGTGCGGTCAGCGCGAGCCGCATAGTCTCGAAGGTGTGCTCCTGCGGCGCTGCCGTACTGGTCCGCTCGCGGACGTCGCGCAGCAGGTCCGGGTAGTAGCTCAGCTCGACGTCGGAGCAGTCGATGTAGTGCGTGCCCTCACTGTCCACGACGAACAGGTGGTTGCCACCCGGGCGGCCCTCGAGGTCGACGTACTTGCGCATCTCGAGGTAGCCCTCGGTGCCGAGCACGGTCAGCCGACCGTCGCCCCAGGTCGGCAGGCCCTTCGGGGTGTACCAGTCGACGCGGATGTAGCCCTGCGCGTTCTCGCTGCGCAGCAGGATCTCGCCGAAGTCCTGCAGGCCCGGCTCGTCCGGGTTCGCGAAGTTGCCGACCGTACTGGCCACCACCTCACCGGTGCGCGAGCCGGTGAACCACAGGAACTGGTCGATCTGGTGCGACGCGATGTCGGTCAGAATGCCGCCGTACCGCGCCTTGTCGTAGAACCAGTCGGGCCGCCCGCCGCCACCGGCGAGATGACCGCGGTCCCCGATCCGGTGCGGGCCGACGCCCATGGTCTGCACGACCTGGCCGATCCGGCCGGCCCGGACGAGCTCGCCGGCCTTCATCACGCAGCCGACCTCGAACCGCTCGGAGAACGTCACCGACCAGAAGCGGCCGGTCTCGTCGACCGCCTTCTTGATCTCCTCGAGCTGCTCGAGCGATACGCAGCCCGGTTTGTCGGCGACCACGTCCTTGCCGGCCCGCAGGGCGGCGACGGCGATCGGGCCGCGGCGATCCGGGACGCCGGCGGTGACGATCAGCTCGATGTCGTCCCGGGCGATGAGTTCGTCGGGGTGCTCGGCGAACGGTACGTCGGGGTAGCGCTCCCGCATGCTGACCGCGACGGCGGCGGCCGGGTCGTCGGTGGCCATGCCGACAAAGGTGGCGCCGGCCTTCAACAGGCCGGCGACCTGGCCGAAGATGTGTGCGTGGTCGAGTCCTACAGCGGCGAACCTGACGGGCTGACTGGAATTCAAGGCGGTCCTTCCGGTGTCGTGTGCCTCGGCGTTTCCGGTGCGGCGCAAAATGTGATCGATCCACTTTTGCGTGACCAGCCAACCGCAGGGCACTTTTGGTGTCAAGGTCCCGGTGGTACGCTGCCGGGCCCGGACGGCGTGCGACGAGGGAGGAATCGTGTCGGATTCGCCGAAACGGCCGGCCACCATTCACCAGGTGGCCAGCCTGGCCGGCGTCTCGCACACGACCGTGTCGCGGTACTTGCAGGACAAGGACAGCTTGAAGCCGAAGACCAGGGTCAAGGTCGAGGATGCGGTCAAGGCCCTCGACTACCGCCCGAACCTGGTCGCCCGTTCGATGCGCACCCGGCACACGAACCGGCTCGCGATCGTGCTCGCGTCCGGCGCGCAGTTCCCCGGCCGGCTGCTCGCCGCGGCCTCGCGGACGGCGCACGAGGCCGGTTACCAGGTCGAGATCGTCAGCGTCGAAGGCGGCGCCGGTGAGCGCGCGTCCCGGATCGACGAACTCGCCCGCTCGGGCCAGGTGGAGGGCATCCTGGCGCTGTCCCCCGTCGACCTGACCGACGGGGCGTACCGGGTGCCGATCGTCGTCAGCAGCACCTACGACGACCGGCTGCACGGGCTGGCCGAGCTCGCCGACGCCACCGAGATGCGCGACATCGTGGCGTACCTGGCCTCGCTCGGGCACCGCACCTTCCTGCATGTGGCCGGTGCGGAGCACTACGCCTCGGCCCGGAACCGCAAGCGGGTGTACCTCGAGACCGTCGAGCGGCTCGGCCTGCGATCGGCCGGCGTGGTCGACGGCGACTGGTCTGCGCAATCGGGATTCGACGCGGTCTCCGGTCTGCCCGACGACACCGACGTCACCGCCGTGGTGGCAGCCAATGATGTCGTTGCCATGGGCGTCGTTCGGGCCGCGCTGGCTCGTGGCTGGAGCGTGCCGGGCGACGTCAGCGTGTTCGGCTGGGACGACGAGGAGATGGGACGGTTCGCGACGCCGTCGCTGTCGACGGTGGCGGTCGATCGGGAGGCGCAGGGGCGCACGGCGGTGCACCGGCTACTGGCGGAGATCCGCGGCGAAGAGATCCCGGAGCCGGGACTGCGGACGATCAACCACCTGATCGTCCGCGAGTCGACGGCACCACCGCGCACGGCCCGGTAGTCCTCGGCGGTGGGTCCGGTGCGCGGTCCGACTTGGCGCGGATGGGAGGATTGCGGGCGTGTTCGCAGGAAGTGCTGATGTCGAGCGGGCCGTCCAGGTGCTGCGCGCCGGCGGTCTGGTCGCCGTACCGACCGAGACCGTCTACGGACTGGGGGCCGACGCGGAGAACCCGGCTGCCCTCGCCCGGATCTTCGCCGCGAAGGGCCGGCCCCCGTCGCATCCGCTGATCGTCCACCTCGCGTCGGCCGATCAGCTCGACGCGTGGGCCGCCGACGTACCGGACACCGCGCGGAAGCTGGCCGAACGCTTCTGGCCCGGTCCGCTGACGCTCGTCCTGCGCCGCGGCGACCGGGTTCCGCTCGAGGCGACCGGCGGGCTCGACACCGTGGCGTTGCGGGTCCCCGCGCATCCGGTCGCGCTCGAACTGCTGACGGCGTTCGGCGGCGGGATCGCCGCGCCGTCGGCCAACCGGTTCGGCTCGGTCAGCCCGACCACGGCCGACCACGTGCGCAGCGAGCTGGGCGACGCCGTCGACTTCGTGCTCGACGGTGGTCCGTGCCAGGTCGGCCTGGAGTCGACGATCGTCGACGTCACCGGCGACGAGCCGACCGTACTGCGCCCCGGCGGCGTCACCCGTGAGGACCTCGAAGCAGCGCTCGGGATCCAGCTCGCGGTTCCGGCCACGAGCCACATCCGGGTACCCGGCCAGCACCCGTCGCACTACGCACCGAACGCGAAGGTCGTCCTCGTCGACCCCGACGACGTTGTCGCCGAAGCCGAAGCAGCCCAGGAACGCGGCCATCGCGTCGGCGTCTTCCTCCCGCCGTCGCAGGCCGACACTCCGGTCAAGGCGCACGCGATCGTCGCCGTACCGCCGTCCCCGGAGGTCTACGCCCGCGAGCTGTACGGTTTCCTCCGCGAACTCGACGACCGCGACTGCGACCTGATCATCGCCTCCCTGCCCGCGGAGCAAGACCTGGGCCTGGCCATCGCCAACCGCCTCCGCCGAGCCGCCGGGCCCCGCTGACCGACCCGCGCGGCCCCGATAGCGCTCAGCTGCCGCGGATGAGGCGGTCGCCGAGGTCGGAGCGGCGATAGAGGACGGAGCGGCCGTGGCGGGCGGAGTGCAACAGGCCGGCGGCGCGCAGGGCGCGAAGGTGCTGGTTGACCGCGGCCGGTGTGACCCCGAGCCGTACGGCGAGCTCGGTCGACGATGTCGGCGTCTCGAGCAGGCTCATCAACCGGGCACGCACGCGGCCGATCACCCCGGCCAACGCAGCTGATGGCGTGCTGCTCTCCGTTTCCCAGAGCGTTCCGAGTCCCCGCGCCGGATACATGATGTGCGGCGGCTCGTCGGCCGAGATCGGTGCGGACGCCCGCCGGCTGAACAACGACGGCACGAGCGTCAATCCGCGGCCGGCGGCCGAGCTACGGTACGACAGGTCGCTGCGCAGACGTACGTACACAACCCGGTCCTCGAGTTGGATGTGCGGATCGACGTCCGCGAACATCGCCGCGAGACCGGACCGCGCCATCACCCGGCCGCGATACACCACGTCGGCCTCCAGCACCGTTCGCATCCGTGGCCAGTACGGCTCGAAACACGCGTCCCAGTACTCCTGCAGCGCGACCAGAATTCTCGTAAGCACACGATCCGGCCGGCCACGCAGTACAGCCGGCAAGCCGTCCGGGTGGACCTCCGCGAGATCGGCTCGGACAACGGCGCCAGGCGTCGCGGTCAGCGCGGCGAGCTCGTCGTCGATCCGGCCCAGTGGCGTGTACGGCCGCGGCGTCAGGAAGTCCGGTGTCCACAGCGCCTCGTTGGTGAGCGCCCGCAGCAGTTCGAGCCCGAGCGCCGCGCGCGACGGCTCGGTGGCACGCAACCAGGGCAGTTGCAGCGGGAAGCGGCCAGGGTCGCGCAGGGTGCGCAGCGACAGCACGAGCTCGTTCAGCGGTGAGATCGCGAAGCGCACCTCGCCGAGGTCGTTGCCGACGAGCTCATACTCGATCATGAAGCAATACGCTATATCTTTGGCGTCGCCGCAGCGGCCGGTGCGACAACAGTGGCGTGGCCCAACTCCTTCGTGATCCTGTTGAGCGGGCGCTGGCCTTCGCCGTCGCCGCGCTGTCGGTGTCCCGCGGCATGTTCTTCGCGGTCAGCGCGCTGTACTTCACCCGCGGAGTCGGCCTGCCGGCCACCACCGTCGGGATCGGCCTCACCGTCGCGGGCGGTGTCGGCGTGCTGGCGTCGTACGCCGGTGGGCGGCTGAGCGACCGTTTCGGCGGCGATCGGGTGCAGCAGTGGGCACTCGCCGCGCACGGCGCCGCCCTGCTCAGCTACGCGCTGGCGCGGGACGTCGGCTCGTTCGTCCTGGTGGCATCCTGCGTGTCCGCGTCCCGCGGTGTGCAGAGCACCGCGCAGATGACGCTGCTCGCTCGGTGGTACGTCGGGCCGGGACGAGTGGCCGTCCGCGCCCGGCTGCGCGTCGTGATGAACGTCGCGATCGGTGTCGGGACGCTGCTCGCGGGCCTGGCGCTGCTGGCCGACACGGCAACGGCCTACCGACTGACCATCGTGCTCGTCGGCGCGATCACCATGCTCGGCACGATCCCGCTGCTCGGCCTGCGCCGACGCGTGCCCGGGCTGGCCGCGCGGATGGATGCCGGTGCGGGAGTTACTGCTTCGACAGGCCCCTCGCCGTTGCGGGATCGGACGTACATGCTGTCGACAGCGCTCAACGCCGTACTCGCCATGCACTTCGCGCTGACAAGCATCGGCATCCCGCTGTGGGTGGCGGACCACACCGATGCGCCGACGATCCTGGTCTCGGTACTCCTCGTGGTGAACACCGCGTACGTCGCACTCTTCCAGGTGCGGGCATCGCGCGGGACGCAGGACCTGCGCCGGGCCGGCCGATCCGTACGGCGCGCCGGGTTCCTGCTGCTCGCGGCCTGTGTACTGTTCGCCGGCGCGGGTCAGCTCGGCGCCGCCGCCGCGACCGGCGTACTGTTGGTGGCCGCCGTCCTGACCTCGGCTGCGGAGACGCGCGGGGAAGCCGGGAGTTGGGGGATGGCGTTCGAACTCGCCGACCCGGCGCGCGCCGGCGCCTACCAAGGGGTCAGCCAGACCGGCGTCGCGCTCGCGCTGATGCTCGGACCGGCGGTCGTCACCACGACCGCTGTCGACCACGGTACGGCCGGGTGGATCGCGCTCGGCGCGCTGTTCGCGGTGACGGGCGTCGCGACCGCCGTACTCGCGCAGCGCGCCGCCGACAGCGGCCGCGACCCCGCCCGGACCGAACAGGCTCCGGCTGTTGCTCGCTGATCAGCGGGTATCGCTGCGGTGGGTCGTGTCGGTGCGGAGCTGGTCGGTGGTCGTGTTGATGTCGGCGACCTCGCCGGCCAGCTTCGGGTGCGTGGACTTCAGCTGGGCGCCGGCTTCGGCCAACGGGCCCAGCAGACTCGCGGTGTCGTCGTCGCCCAACGCGTGCATCACCCGGTCCACGCTCTCTTGACGAGCCGGGT
>NZ_JBEZFT010000009.1:13547-134948 GCF_040649595.1 Kribbella sp. NPDC048915
GAGGTCGTCGAGCGCGGTGATCTGGGCGGCGAGACGACGCAGCCTGGCGGCGTTGTCGCGGGCCCACTGCGCGACGGCCCGCTCGCCCGCGCGACGGTCGCGCGCCGCCTGGACGCGCTGCTCACCGGTCATACCGTCGGGATCGGTCGCGTGCGGGTTGAGCCGGAGGAACCGGCGCTCCGCGGCCTGCCGGCTGGCGACGCCCAGCGCCGGAGCGATCGCGGCCCAGCTCGCCCCACGCTCCCGGGCTGCGCCGATCAGCAACGGCTCCCACGCCTGCAACTGGTCCTGGACGCGCCGGAGCTCGGTCAGGGCGGCCAGCACGGCCGCCGACCCGTCCACTCGCTCCTCCGACGACGTCGACTCGAGCCGCCGGACGGTCTGCTCCACCAACGCAAAACTGACCCCCGCCGAGGTCCCGGTCGGGTCGGCTGTGTTCTCGCTGGCCATGGCCACCTCCCTCGCAACGAACTGTCCGTCAACGCCTTGACGACGCGTGACTCTTGTCATCCTTTCGATGACATGTTATACGGAAAGGTGTGCTGACACCACAACGGGAGCGATCCGCCATGACCGTTGACGACATCGAAACCTACTGTGAGAACGGGATCTGGAAGACGCGCTGGCGCACCACCGGCAAACCCATCGCCGCCGGCGGCGACAAACTCGACCAGGTCAGCCAAGGCGCCACCGTCGCCCAGTGGTACGGCGTCGACCACATCGTCATGAACCCCGACGGATCCGTCGCCGAACGCAACTCCTACCGCTACCGCCGCGAACCCGACCTGATCGACCTCATCTGACCACGCCAGGCGACGCTGGGTGACGCGCCGGTGGTCTCAAGCCGACGGGGTGAGAGCTGGCTGGGGTGATGAGGGCGCGAGCGATCGGGGCGTGGGGTCGGTGAAGCCGCATCTATGGAGGGTTTTCCCCCGTATGGCGGGCAAAAGCCTCCAGTGTCGTGCGGAAAACTCTCCTAGATACTTGATGCGCGGCCTGGTCTGGATTCGGTGGGTCGTAGGCGGTGATGGAGCCGAGGACGCTCGGACGTGTGCCGGGTTGGTCGGGTTGGCCGGGAGACTGGCGTGGCTGGGGGAGCTCGGGGCGGGGCGAGGATGACCGCGTGCTGCCCGGGGTCTCCTGGGCGACCGCTGCCGTCGTGGGCGCTCGTGCGGGCCAACACGGTGGGTCAACCCCTCGAGTTGGGGATTCTGGGCTGGTGCACGAACAGATAACCCCAACACGCGCGGTATCCCCCGCGCGGGAGCCACCCGACCGACCCGCTATGGGGTCGGGGTGCTGGATGGGGGTGGGGTATTCGAGGGTTCGGGCGTAGGTGTGGGGGTTGGGGTAGGTGAGGGGGTGTTGGACGGTGGGGTCGACGTCGACGTGCGGGTGGGGGTCGGCGTCGGGCTGGGGGTGTCCGACGGGGTTTCCGACGGGGTGGCGCTCGGGGTGTCCGAAGGCGTCGCCGACGGCGTTGCGCTGGGGGTGTCGGACGGGGTGGCGCTCGGGGTGTTGCGCGTGGTCTGCGTCTCCCGCGACGTCTCCGATGTCGTCGGCGCGGTGGTCGTGGGGCCGCCCGTGGGACTTGGCGTCGTACTGGTCGGCTGCGGACCGACATCGACCGTCGGCGGCAGGTCGTCGCCGGTGTTCCGCAGGCCGATGGCCGCCGCGATCGCGCCGGCGATCACGAGCAGCGAAGCAACCGCGATCAGCAACGGCTTCCGGCTGCGAGCCTGGGCAGCCTCCTGGGCAGCCTCCTGGGCACCCGCCGCCGGGACCACCTGAGTCGGCGTCACCGGCACGGTCGGATCCGCGACCGGAACGACCGGAACGACCGCATCGATCGGCGGGAACAACTCGGCAGCCCGCGCCATGTCCGTGAGCTGTTCGGCCGTGGGCCGCTCCTCCGGATCCTTGGCCAGCATCCGCAGCAGGACGCCTTCGTACGGCCCGGCGAGCTCCGGCCGCAGATCCGCCGGCGGCACCGGCGGGGTGTCGACGTGCTGGTACAGCACGGCCGTCGGGTGGTCGCCGACAAACGGAGGCCGGCCGGTCACCAGTTGGTACAGCACGCAACCCAGCGAGTAGACGTCCGACTCCGGACCGCCCTGCTCACCCCGCGCGCGCTCCGGCGACAGGTAGTGCGGACTGCCGAGGAGCTCGCCGGTGACCGTCAGCTCCTTGTCCGCACCGGACACGTGCGCGATACCGAAGTCCGCGACCTTCACGACACCGTCGGACGTCACCAGCAGGTTGCTCGGCTTGATGTCGCGGTGGACGACGTTCTGCGCGTGCGCGGCCGCCAGTCCCGTGGCGGCCTGCTCGACGATCGCGACCGCGCGGTCCCACGACAGCGAACCGCTCTCCTCGAGCTCGGCCGCGACCGACTTCCCCTCGACCAGCTCCATCACCAGATAGAACGTGTCGTCGTACTCGCCGAAGTCGTACACCGCCACGATGTGCGGGTCGGTGAGCCGCGCGGCGGCGCGCGCTTCCCGCTGGAAGCGCTCCACTGCCGACGCGTGCCCACTCGACCGGAGCATCAGCTTGACCGCGACCTCACGCCCGAGCGTTTCGTCCGTGGCCCGGTAGACCTCCCCCATCCCGCCCCGACCGAGGGACGTGCCCAACCGGTACCGCTCTGCGATCAGCATCCGACTCCCGTACCCATGCCGTTGACACGGCAACCGCTTGATTCACCCGATCTGCCAGGCTATCGCCTCGGCGAACTCCTGACACATCGTGGACGATCACGCCGGCCGCCGGGTTGACCTCACGGGTAACTGACCACGTACCGTTGCTGCGTCGTCGCATCCGCCCGGCCGCCGGTGTTGTTGATGACGTTGTCGATCGTGCCGACGCCGCCGAGCGAGACCGAGACCAGGTCGTGGAACCGCACGCCGGGCGTGTCCGGCACCTCGAACGACGGCGAGGCGACGATCGAGTTGTTCGGGCTGAAGAAGCAGTAACTGCCGACACCCCACGCCTCGTGCGACGTCACGCCGTTCGCGACCTTGTACGCCGCCCAGCCCTGCGTCCCGCCACCGCTCGACCACGACGCCTGATCGGGTACGTCGTACGGGAACTCGTTCTGGAAGAAGTACGTGCGGCCGCCGTTGCCGTTCCACAGCACCTCGTACTCCTGGTAGTGCTCGACGAACAGTCGGTACATGGTCACATGGGCGCCGCCGATTCGCGCGTACACGTCGTGCAGCGAGGTCGGGTTGGCGGCATGACTCGCGTTCGACCCGGCGGGGCCGACCTCGATCAGCACCGGCGAGTTCACCGGTCCCGCGTCGACGAGCAGACCGGCGAGCTTGACCCCGTCCACGTCCGCGACGCTGATCGCCGCCTGGCCGGTATCCGGGACGAGCGTGGCCAGGCAATCGGTAGGGGCGGAACCGAACGGGATCGGCGCGCGATCAGGCAGATTCGCGGACGACGAGTTCGGGGTCGAAGACGACCGACGTGAGCGGTGCGTCCTCGGCATCGAGGCGGTCGAGCAGGATCGCGGCCATCCGTTCGGCCATCTTCTCGACCGGTTGGGAGATCGTGGTCAGCCGCGGCCGGGACATCCGGGCGGGTTCGCTGTCGTCGAAGCCGATCAGCGCGACATCGTCCGGGACCGACCGCCCGTGTTCGTGCAGGACGCGGAGCGCGCCGATCGCCATCAGGTCGTTGGCGGCGAACACCCCGTCCACGTCCGGTACGGCGGCGAGCAGCTCGGTCATCGCCTGCTCACCGCTCTCGGTGGTGAAGTTGCCGCGGGCAACCTCGACGTACGGAACCCCACGCCGTTCCATCGCCCGCTGGAAGCCGGCCAGCCGGTCGTTCGCGGCCGGCAGGTCGGCGGGACCGGCGATCGTGACGACCCGCCGGCAGCCCCGGTCGGCCAGCCGGTCCGCGGCCAGCGCGGCACCGGCCGCGTGGGCGAGGTCGACGAAGCTGATCGGCACCGGGACCGCCGGCCGCGCGAACAGCACGGCCGGGATCCCGGCGGCCACGAACAACCGGGGCAGCGGATCCCCGGCATGGGTGGAGACCAGGAGCGCACCGTCGGCGTTGCCGCGGCGGACGAAGTCCACCGCCTCCTGCCGGTCCTGGTCGGAGTCGGCGAGCATCAGCGTCGGGTGCATCGAGCGCGACCGCAGGTGCCGGACCACTCCCCCGGTGATCCGCCCGAAGAACGGATCCCGGAAGAGCTGGTCGGCCGAGCCGTCGGACCCCGAGATCACCAGCGCCACCGCTCCGGTCCGCCCGTTGACCAGCGTGCGGGCGGCCGCGTTCGGGATGTAGCCGGTGGTCTCGATCGCCTTCGCGACCTGGCTGCGCATCCGCGGATCGACCGTGGTGCTCCCGTTCACCACCCGGGAAACGGTGGCCCGGGACACCCCGGCCGCCCTGGCGACGTCCTCCAGGGTCGGCGTCCGCCGGGACGCATCGGCTCGTGTCTGTCGCACTCCGCACGACCTCAGTTCTGGTAGATGCCGAATTCGTACATCGAGTATCCGAAGCCGGTACCGCGCTGCGTACCGGTGAGCCGAACGTAACGCCCGGAGCCGCCGACTGCGAGGTCGTCGACGTCACCGTTGCCGTCGGCCGTGCTGTACAACTGCCGCCAGGTGCTGCCGTCGTCCGACACCTCGATCCGGTACGCCCGCGCGTACGCCGACTCCCAGATCAGCTGGATCTTGTCGAACGACGTGACCTGCCCGAGGTCCACCTGCACCCACTGTGGGTCGGACCAATCACTCGCCCACCGGGTGACGTTGTTCCCGTCGGTGACATTGGACGGCGGGAACGGTGCGCCGTCACCGACCTGCTGGTACGACGACGCAGTCACTTCCTTGCCCCGGGCAATGTTCGTACCGGTGACCGGTGGCGCGACGACCCGGATCGATCTGGTCTCGATGCCGACGTTCCCGCGCCCGTCACGGACGTAGTCGTACAGCTTCCACACCCCGAGCCGCTGCGGGACAGTCACGGTGAACGGGCCGTTGCCGCTCGACGGTGTGGTCACCAGCGCGCCGCTCCCGTCGACGTACTTCCCGCCGACCTTGAACTCGTGCGTCAGCGCGTCGCCGTCCGGATCGCTGACCGCGACATCCACAGTGATCGTGCCGCCGGCCGGTACGTCAGTGGTCCGGCTGAGGTTCATCGCGGTGATGACCGGCGGCTGGTTGCCGCCCGACGGTCCGCCGTACGCCTGCCGGATCGCGTAGTACGACAACCGCTTCTCGCCGCCGGGCGTGATGTTGAACCACACCGCGCCGAAGTCGTTCTCGGTGCCGTAGTGGAACAGCGTCGCCCCCAGCGCGACGCCGGTGTGGCTCATCAAGCAGTTCCAGGCGTCCAGATAGCCGTCGCGCTTCTCGACGTCGGTCGGCTCGTCCGGTACGCCGTTCGCGTCGTTCGGAACCTCCCACTCACCGGCCGGGCCGCCCTCGGTGAGGATGTACGGCTTCGTGTACTGCCCGTCGATCCAGTCCTGCTTCACCTGACAGACGTGGCCGTAGGAGTTCACCGCGAGCAGGTCGAGATCCGGGGCGTACTGCGCGAAGTACGGCCAGGCGCCGGTCCACGCGTCGGTCGAGGTCACCGGGTGGTTGGGGTCGATCGCGTGGATCGCCTTGGCCGCCTCGTTGACGAACGTCGCGTAGGCGATCCGCTGCTGCTCGAGTTCGCTGCCCGAGTAGCAGTTCTGCAAGCCGAGAACGGATTCGTTGCCGACGTCCCACAGCAGGACGCCTTGGTTGTCCTTGTACTCCGTGGTCCAACGCCGGATCTCGGAGAGCATCGTGAACTTGTAGTCGGTGTCGGTGACGTAGTTGACGCAGCCGCCGCTACCGGGTCCTCCACCAGGCTGGAGCCAATAGCCTGCCACGACACGCATGCCGTTCGCCGCCGCGGCGTCGAAGAGTGGTTTGGAACTGGCATCCGTGCCCCAGGTGCGCACGGTGTTCACGCCGATCGACTTGAGTTCGGGCAGTCGCTGGGCGGCCTCGGTTGCCGGCGGCCCCCAGGTCAGACCCTTGACCGTCCACGGTGTGTCGTTCACGAGCAGTTGCCAGTTACCCTGGCTGCCGGCGATCCGGACCGTACCGTCACCCTGAGGCGGTCCGCCGGTACCCGGTGTGCCGAAGACCTGGAATTCCCACAGCGAGTAGCCGTACCCGCCTACGCGCTGCGTTCCGTAGATCCGGACGTACCGGCCCGAGCCGTTGACGGCGAGGGTCTCGGTGCCGCCCTGTCCGGTGGTGGTGCTGTAGAGCTGGCTCCACTGCTGGCCGTCGTTCGAGACTTCGATGCGGTACCCGGTCGCGTACGCCGCCTCCCAGTGCAGCACGACCTGCTCGAGGGTTGCCGTCGTACCGAGATCCACCTGAAGCCACTGTGGATCCTCGAACGTGCTCGACCACCGGGTGCCGAGATTGCCGTCGACCGCGGCCGCGGCCGGCGTACCTGCGCCTTCGCTCGACGACGCGGTCACCGGTTTGCCCTGGGAGACCAGGGCCGCGGCGACGGCTGCGTCTCCGGCTGCGTCGGCGGCTGCATCGGGCCGGGCGGACGCCGAGGGTTGGACCAGGCCCAGCAGCAGCGCGCCGACCGCGCCGGCTGCCGTGAGTGTCAAGAGTTTCATCGGGGCGGAACTCCTTCGGAGAGAGGTGAGAGAGCGCTCTCTCGCCCGACCGATGGTGCTGACCGCGTGACCGCTTGTCAATGGCTCGGACACGCTCCGCGGTTCCGGAACCGGCGAAGGGTTGACACTGCGCGGGGCGGCCCCGACGCTGAATGAGAGAGCGCTCTCCCGCGGATCCGTTCATCCCGCGGGCTGCCCGATCCACCGCCCCCGCGGAATCTTCCACCGGAGGAGTTCCGTGTCCACTTTCCGCACCCCGAAGCGAAAACTGCTGTCCGCCGGCGGCACCGTCGTCGGCGTCGTCGCCGCCCTGCTGACCGCGATCAGCACCCCGGCGGCGGCCGACGACCTGGTGACCCACCACGAGTTCCAGGTCAACTGCACCGTCCACCACCGCGCACCCGACGACCCGATCGTGTTCCCGAACATGCCGGGCGCATCCCACGAGCACAGCTTCGTCGGCAACACCACGACGAACGCCGCCACGACGCTGGACAGCCTGAACGACGCCGGCGCCTACTCGACCACCTGCCTCAACCCTGACGATCTGTCCGCGTACTGGTGGCCGACGATGTTCCGCGGCAACGAGCCCGTCATCCAGACCTGGGCGCAGGTCATCTACTACAAGTCCGGCATCCTCGACTACCAGGCGGTGCGCCCGTTCCCGCCCGGACTGCGCTTCGTCGTCGGCAGTCCGGCAGCCAGCGAGGAGGACTTCCGGACCGCGCCGGGTGCTGTCGAAGGCTGGGAATGCGGCGACAGCTTCTTCAACTGGGACTTCCCGCAGAGCTGCCCGTCCGGCACCCAGCTCAACAACCGCTACCAGGCACCGAGTTGCTGGAACGGCCGCGACCTCGACTCCGCAGACCACAAGAGCCACATGGCGTATCCGGTCAACGGCGCCTGCCCCGCCTCGCACCCGAACCCGGTGCCGATGCTCGAGTTCAAGATCGCGTTCCCGGCCGACGGTGACCTGACCGGCATCCGCCTGGCCAGCGGCCGCGGGTACTCCTGGCACTACGACTTCTTCAACGCCTGGGACCCGCCGACACTCGCAGCCCTGGTGAGCCACTGCATCAACGGTGGCCTGCAGTGCAACTCCAAGGGGTTCGACCTCTACAAACCCGACCGCGGCCAGGTCCTGGGCGACAACTACCGCCTCCCGGGCCGGCCCTGACACTTCCTGCGGTGCCGGGCAAGGGCAGACCCCGGCACCGCAGGTCGCCACCCCCAAGGACCCCCATGCCTTTTGCGCTCAGCGATCTCCCCCGCCGCGTAACTCGCGGTGTACCGCGGGACGTACTGCGCCGCGTAACTCGCGGTGTACCGCGGGACGTACTGCGCCGCGTAACTCGCGGTGTACCGCGTGATGTGTTCGCCGCATTGACGGCGGCCACGCTGCTCTGCGCTGCCGTGACAGCCTGCGGCACTCAGTCCGCCGCGGCGCCCACCCCGGGTGACGACGCAACCTCGCATACCCACCCGACCCCACACGCCCATCCCACCGCGGACCCCCACACCCACCCGACGCCCGAGACCCACTCGACGACGCACACTCATCCGTCCACCGCCAAGACCCTCCCCGCCGATTTCAACACCACCGACGCGGCCTGGCTGCAACTGATGATCCCGATGAACGAACAGTTCCTCCAGCTCCTCGACCTCACCCCCACTCACTCCCACGACCCCGCCGTACGCCGCCTCGCCGCCACCCTCGCCGCCGCCCATCGCACCGAAATCGCAGCCCTGAAAGCCCTCCGCGCAAAGGCCTCCCTCCCCGCCACCAACATCCACGCCGGCCACGACATGCCCGGCATGCTCCGCCCCGACGAACTGGATGCCCTCAGCAACCTCCACGGCCCCGCCTTCGACAAGATCCTGACGGCCGAGATCCACGACCACCTGCAGCAATCCGCCAAGGTCATCCACAGCGTCAAGACAGCCGGCAAATCCCCCACCGTGAAGTCCCTCGCCATCCAGATCGAGAAGACCCGAACCATCCAACTGACAACCGCCCGAACCACCCTCCCGCACTGACCCACCACCTACCCAACTGCCGTCATACACCGCCCCACCCGGCCTACTTCCGCACGCCCGCGCCGGCGTGCTCCCGCAGGTTGCCCATCCAAATGGAGGGTTGCCCACCCAAATTTTCGATGGGCAACCCTCCATTTCAGGGGATAACCACCGAACTGGAGGGTTGTCCGGGAACGCGAGCACGGATGCAACTCCGACACACCGCCCCGAGATCTGGCGCCCAGTGCAACTCCCGCCGAGACACCGCCCTAATGCCGACCGGGCAGCCATCCCGGCAGCCACTTCGACAGCCGCCTCGGCAGCCGGTTGGGCCAGCCGACCACCACCCTTCGCCGCGCTCGACAACCCGGCACTGCTGAGTCGCGGAAGACTCTCCTAGATGATTGATGCACGGCCTGGTCTGGATTCGGTGGTCGTAGTGATGGGCCGAGGACGCTCGGGCGGGTGGCGTGTGGCTTGTGTGGCGTTGTGTCAGGTCGACAGGACGTCTCCCGTGACAGGGGTCACAGCTGAGCGTGATTCAGGCGCCGAACACACCCGCCCCGCACCACACTAACTGTCGAGCGTGCACACCTTCGGGCCGCGCATCAATCATCTAGGAGGAATTTCCGCACGACGATGGAGGATTCTCCCCGCTGTACATCAGAAAACCCTCCAGGTTTGCCCGGCGGCGCCGAGCGGGGGCGCCGCCGGGGCGGGGTCCGAGCGAGGACCGGCGATTCCGAACTGCGGCGTCGGGCGAGGCGCATCGGCCAGACGGCTTCTAGTGGGGACCGGACAGAGTGCCGTACTGCGGCGTCGAGCGGGGTGGCGGCCGGGGCGGGGACCGCATGGATGCGGTCTACCGAGGTTCCACACCCGGATGGTGGTTGCCAGGCCGCAGATCTGTGCATGTTTCTGCTTGTTACGCCACCCTGGAGCAGCCTCGAATGAACATATGACAGAAACAACAGCAACCTATTGCGTAACGATACTAGAAATGCGTACCGTTCCCGGGCAAACGCTTACCGTTTGGCGGAAGGAAGCCGATGGCTGGGAAGAGGATCGTGGTCAGGGCGGTGTGCCTGGTCGCCTTGCTGGCGACCGTCGTACCGCTGGTGATCACCCGACAACAGGCCGCCCATGCGGCCGGTCGCAGTGTTCTGGAGCATTTCGTCACCAGGACCGGGGACAAGCTGATGGACGGGCCGGACGAGTTCCGGTTCGTCTCGACGAACATGCCGGACATCCTGCAGACGATCACCGACAAGAAGTTCGAGTCGGACACGCAGCTGCGGCTGCCGAACGAGTACGAACTGCGCGACGCGGTGGAGACCGTCAAGCAGATGCACGGCCAGGTGCTGCGCACCTTCGTCGTGACAGTTGCCGACGGCACCGACCCGTCGACCGTGCCGTACTCGATGGTGAACGCACCGGCCGGCAGCGACGAGATCAGTTTCAACGAGAACGCGATGCGGGTGCTCGACAAGCTCCTGCAGATCTGCAACGAAGAAGGCATCCGCCTGTACATCCCGCTGGTCAACTACAAGGCGACCCTGCGCGGCGGCACCTCGACGTACGGCGAGAACTTCTTCACCGTCGGGAGCCGCGCGAACTTGCGGTTCAAGGACATGGTCGGTCAGCTGCTGAACCGGACCAACGTCTACACCGGCGTCCCGTACAAGAACGACAAGGCGATCATGGGCTGGGAGTCCGGCAACGAGATCGTCATCGACAATCTGCCGGAGCGGGCCGCCTGGCTGCACGACCTGGCGAAGTTCGTCAAGACGTCGGCCCCGAACCAGCTGTTCATCGACGGGCGGAACAAGCCCGACGACGTGGTCAAGTTCGTCAACGGCAGCATCACCCACGACTACGACGAGTACTCCGACGACCCGAACATCGACGTACTCTCGTACCACACGTACGTCGGGCTCACCGGCCCGGCGACCGACAGCAGACTGCCGGAGAACATCCGTACGTCGGCCACCGGCGACATCGGCGCCACGCCGACAGTGAAGATCATCCGCGAGCTGACCAAGGGCAAGACGTCGCTCGTGGTCGGCGAGATCGCCATGTACACGTCGCCGTCGACGCTCACCAGCCTGCTGGACGAGGCGATCGCCGACGGAACCGGCGGTGCCAACTGGTGGGGTACCCGCTTCCACAGCCGTGACGGCGGGTTCTACAAGCACTCCGACGCGGACTCGCAGTACGAGGATCTCAACTGGCCGGGCTTCCCCGGCTCGGCGAGCTACCTGCCCGAGATCCAGACCGAGATCACATTGCAGCAGATCCTGGTCGAGAAGGCCTGGAAGATCACCGGTCACACCGGTCCGCCGCCCCTGAGCATCCCCGCGGCGCCGCACCTGCTGCCGATCGCGGACGTCGGTCACATCTCATGGCAGGGGTCGACCGGCGCGCAGAGCTACACCGTGCAGCGCAGCGAGTCCAAGAGCGGTCCGTGGACGACGGCCGGGGTCGTGTACGACAACCTGCCGACGTACAGCAGCCTGTTCCACGACGCCGGAGCGAAGCCGGGCCACTCGTACTACTACCGCGTGATCGCCCAGAACAGCAGCGGAAGCTCCCGACCGTCGAACGTCTCGGCGAAGGTCGTCGTCAACCGGCAGTGGATCGTCGACGATCTCTTCGACTTCTCGAAGACGTACGACCGCGAGCCGAACGCGATCATCAGCAAGTCGTACGGCAACTCGGCGCAGCAGGAGGATCTCGGCGTCCTGAAGAGCCGCAACGGCACCTCGACCAGCGTCCAGTACGCCGTCGGCGGGACGCTCACCGGCGCGGCCGTGTTCGCGTACAACGCGCCCGCGGAGGTGAGCCTGTACGGCTCGGAGGACGGCAAGGCGTACTACGAACTGCCGACCAAGCGCACCACGTACGTCGACGGCAGCAGGACGAAGTACAGCTACGCAGGCCCGTCGAAGTTCAGGTTCTTCAAGATCGAGGCCAGTGGGAGCGCCGTCGTCAGCCGGCTGCAGGTCGAGTACAAGCCGGGTGGGCCTGCGGCCCCGGCGCCGCGCGAGGTTCCGCCGTACCGGGAACCGAATCCGACGTTCGAGGCCGAGCTGTTCACCTACGACGAGGCGAACCCGGCCAGGTCCGACGTGGTGACGAACGAGCCCGGTGTGGTGAAGGTCAACCAGACCGGCGGATCGAGCAGCAGCGCAAGCAACAAGCGCTACAGCATCGTTGACTTCCTCAAGGCCGGCGACTACGCGGTCTTCTACACAACGGTCGAGGCCGGTACGTACGACCTCAACCTGGGGTACGACGCGCGCGCGGCCCGCGGTAGGTTCCAGCCGTCACTGCTCGCGCCGGGTGAAGCGGCCGACTCCCCCGGCACCCCGCTCGGCGGCGTGATCGACGCCTACGACCCCGGCAGCGGCGTCATCAAGACGGCCGATGCCGGCGCGGTGACGTTCCCGGTGACCGGGCGCTACGGGTTCAAGTTCACCAGCGCGGGCACCAACCCGGCCTCGTCGAACCCGAAGATCGGCCTCGACGTCATCAAGCTGATCAGCGAGAACGTGGCCCCGGTCGCGAGCGATGCGACGTACCCGACCAACAGGTTCACGCCGGTCAAGGGAACTCTCCCGGCGAGTGACGGCAACGGCGACCCGCTCGCGGTCACCGTCGTGAGCCAGCCGGCCCGCGGAAGACTGGAGGTACGGCCGGATCGGACCTTCACCTACACGCCGGACAAGGGCAGCACGGGACAGTTCACCGTGCAATGGAAGGTCAACGACGGCTGGGTGAACTCCCGGACCGCCGTCCTGACCTTCGACGTGAAGCGCTAGAGCCGATGAGCCCTGCGTCCTACCGCTTGGTGTGGTGGGACGCAGGGAGCGGGCGAACGGAGTCGCGAATGACGATGTGCGTGCCGAGCAACTGGCGCTCGCGGCCGGAGCCCGGCTCGGGGCGCTCCAACGCCAGCCGAACCGCAGCCTTCCCCATCTCCTCGTGCGGCATGTACACGGTGGTGAGCGGCGGCGACAGCTCCTGGGCGACCGGGATGTTGTCGTACCCGACGAGCGAAATGTCGTCGGGCACGCTCAGGCCGCTCTCCCGCAACGCGGCCAGCGCACCGGAGGCCATCACGTCGTTGTGCGCGAAGATCGCGGTGAACTCGAGGCCGTCCTCGAGCGCCTGCCGGCAGCCCTGGTATGCGCCGCTGCGGTCCGCCCGGCACGGGATCACCAAAGCGGGATCGAACGCGAGTCCGAAGTCCTCGTGCGCCGAGCGGTACCCGGCCATCCGGCCGATCGTGGTGGTCGACTTCTCCGGACCGGTCAGCGTCAGGATGCGCCGGTGGCCCATCGACAGCAGATGGCTCGTCGCGGCGTACGCTCCGCCGCGGTTGTCGTACTCGACGACGAGCGCCGGTACCCCGGCCCGCAGCGGCGGGCGCCCGCACAGCACCAGCTGAGCGCCACGCGCATGCAACGCCCGGGCATGGCGGGACATCCGCTCCTCGTAGGCCTCGGTGAGCTCGACACCGCCGACCAGGACGACCGCATCCAGGTCGTCCTGCTCCTCGAGCCGCGCGAACACCTGCTCCTCGCGCTGCAGATCCCCGCCGGTGATGTAGACCGAACTGATCCGGCCCGCATCCCCGGCAGCCTCGGCGACACCGGTCGCGACGAGGCTGCGCAGCGGCGAGACGACGTCCGACACCACCATCGCGACGTGGGTCGCCGCCTGGTTGCGTTTCGGCGGGCGCGACGGTACGGCGTAGTTGAGGTCCTGTACCGCGCGCAGCACCTTCGCCCGGGTGGACTCGGCCACCGGGTAGTCACTGGTCAGCGCGCGCGACGCGGTCGCGACCGAGACCTGCGCACGACGCGCCACGTCGCGCAGTGTCGGTGCACCCCGTCGGGTCGGCGCCGTCTCGGTCTCGTCCATCGGGTCCTTCCTACCTGATGCCGGCGAAGATCGAGTCGAGATCGACCACCTGTCGCGTGTCGCCCCACTCGATCGTGACCACTCCCCCGTCCACCGTTGCGGTGACGGTGTTGTCGACCGGCACACCGCTCAGCGACGTGACTGCAACATACACAGTACGAGCCGGCTCGGTCCGATCCGTTCGGCCCAGGACCTCGGGGATGACGGCCCATTCGCCGTACGCCGTTCCGTACGACGCGGACGACGTACCGGCGGAGTCGAACCCGTGCAGGCCGGCCACCGTCGACCGCAGGTCGTCCGTGCCGACGACAACCGCCGAACCGTCGATCTGCGCGGCGATGTCGCGCGGATGCTTGGCGGCCACGGCCCAGCCGGACAGCCGCACCGGCAGCTCGGGTGGGATCCGGACGAAGCGGTGGATCCGCACCTCGAGCGCACCACGGACGGCGGTCACGCTCTCGATCCGCGCCGACGGCAACACCGGTCCGCCGTCGGCGGAGTCGCTGGCCTCCCAGGGCGAGAACCTCGGGAAGCGCGGCGCGTGCCAGGACGCGGCCCAGTTCTCGCCGGTGGCCACGCGATGGATCTGCCGGCGCGCGCTCCAGATCCCACGAATCCGGACCTGGATGTCGTTGTCGGCCGGGTCGTGCAGCGACGTCGGGCCGGTGCGGGTCGAGTAGCCGAAGCGCGCGTACAGCGGGTCCGGCGCACCGGCGTCGGCAGCGTCGGTCTTCAGGTGGTCGCTGCCATGGTTGTGGACCCGTACCAGCCCGTCCGCCGCGGTGGTCTGAATCAGCAGACCGACCTCGAGCGAACGCGTGTGGTCCTCGGTGTCCGCGGGCAGTTCAGTCTCGGTCGCCGTCCACACCGGGTGGTCCTCGGGCAGCATCAGCGCGAGGAACCCCTTCGAGGCCCAGTACGGCGACCCCGGGCCGGAGTACCGCTGCAACGTGGGCAGGTGTTCGCCGTGCCACCCGAGCGAGAGCACCCCGTTGTCGGTGATCGATCCGCGCTCGACGAAGTACCGCAGACCGGCCGACAGGATCCGCCGGGTCTGCCCCGGCGTCAGCGGCGTCCGGCCGATGGCTTCGCCCAGGGCGACGGACGCGAGGGTCGCCGTTCGGTAGGTCATGCTGCGCCCGTAGTACAGCGGCGCGCCGTTGCGGTCGAAGGTCCGGGCGAAGCTGCCGAGGAACTCCTCGAGGCGTCCGCCCAGGACGTCGAGCTCCGGCAGGCCGTGCAGCTTCGCGTGCAGGATCGGGTACAGGTGCATGGCCCAGCCGACGTAGTGGTCGTACGCCTCGCCGGCGCCGTCGGAGTACCAGCCCTCGCCGCGGTACCAGAGCTCGACCAGCTCCATCGCCCGGTCGATCACGTAGCGGGTCTGCTCGTCGCCCCGGCCGACGCCTTCGAGGAAGCTCGCGATCGTGGCCGGGAACAGGTACCAGTTGTTCGGCGACGGCTCCCGGGTGATCGTCGCGCGGAACCAGTCGGCGAGCCGGTCCTGCTCGTCCGGCGCCAGCCGGCCCCAGGTGTCGTCCTTGGTCAGGTGCAGGCTCAGCGCGATCCCGGCCGCCTCGACGTGCGGCTGGCCGTCACGGCCGATATGGCCGACGACCGGCCACGAGTCCAGGTCGTCGGCACCCACCGTGCGGGTGCCCGCGATCAGGCCCTCGACGTACCGGTCCAGGTGCTTGTTGCGATCGGCGCCGCCGGCGTGCAGGAACGCTGCCAACAGGAACGTGCGGGCGAACCCCTCCAGCCCGTCCGTGGCCGTGCCCTGCTGCGACGGGCGGCCCGGGAAGTTGATCCGGGCGCCGAGCGGCGAGCGGTATGCGTCCGCCGCGGTCAGCAGGTGGTCGGCGACCGCGATCCAATGCTCCCTGGTCAGACCGGTGTAGGGGCTCAGGTCCCGGTCCTCGGCCGGCAGCACCGCGGCGAGCGGTCCGGACACCTGGAGCGGGGGCAGTTCGGGAATCATCGTCCACCTTCGTCGTCGGTGCGGGAGGGGTTCAACCCTTGATACCTGATGTGGCCATGCCCGCGATGAAGTATCGCTGGCCGAACACGAACAGCAAGATCATCGGCAGCGTGGCCAGCGCCGACATCGCCATCAGGAACGGCCACTGAACGCCGCCCTGCCCCTGCGCGAACGTCGCCAGGCCGAACTGCAACGGCCGCAGGCTCTCCGAACTGGTCGCGACCAGCGGCCAGATGAACCCGTTCCACGCCGACTCGACGTTGAACAGCGTGATGGTCACGAAGGCCGGCGCGGCCAGCGGCGCCATGATCCGGAAGAAGATGCCGATCTCGGACACGCCGTCGACGCGCGCGGCGTCGGCAAGCTCGGCCGGCAGCGACACGAAGAACTGCCGCGCCAGGAACGTGAACAGCGGCGCCGAGATGAACGGCACGATCAGCGCCGCCCAGGTGTTCAGCCAGCCGGTGCCGCCGTTGCCGAAGATGTCGTTGCCGCCGGCCAACGGAATCCGCCGTACGACCAGGAACAGCGGCACGATCAGCACCTGGAACGGGACGATCAGCAACACGATGAAGTAGTTCAGAATGCTGCGCGAGCCGCGGACCGGCAGCTGGGCCAGCGCGTAACCGGCCGCCGTCGACAGCAGCAGCACCGGGATCGTCTGGCCGACGACCACGATCAGGCTGTTGCGGAAGTACATCGCGAACGGCGCGGCCTTCAGCGCGTCCAGGTAGTTCTGCCAGACGATCCGGTCCGGCAGCCAGGAGAAGTGGTTGACCTCGTTGAGCGTCTTGAACGACGTCAAAATCATCCACAGGAACGGCAGGATCATCAAGAACCCGGCGACGGTCAGGAACGCGACCAGCAGGGCCTGCCCCGCTCGCGGTCGCGCGAACCGTGACGGTGCCCGTACGGCGGTACTCACATGCCCTCCCGGTGGCGCACGCTGAGCCGGCCGAGGCCGATCAGCACACCGACGAACAGCAGCATGATCACGGTCTCCGCCGAGGCGTAGCCGATGTGCAGCCGTTCGAAGGCGTTGGTGAAGATGTCGAAGGTCAGCACGTTGGTCGCATGCGCTGGGCCGCCGCCGGTGGTGACGTAGATCAGGTCGAACACCTGGAACGACCCCGCGATCGACGTGACCAGCACGAAGAAGTGCACCGGCGCGATGCCCGGCCAGGTGACGTGCAGGAAGGTCTGCCAGCGGGAGGCGCCGTCCAGCGTGGCCGCCTCGATCAAATCCTTGGAGATGCTCTGCAGCGCGGCCAGGTAGATGATCATCTTGGCGCCGAGACCCTGCCAGACGCCGACGACCATCAGCGCGGGCAGCGCCACGTTCGGATCGGTGAGCCAGCCCGAGCGGGCCAGCCCGAAGAACGACAGCACCTGGTTCCCCAGCCCGGCCGCGGGGTTGTAGATCCACAGCCAGACCGACGCGACGGCCACCGTCGACGTCACCACGGGGATGTAGAACAGCGTGCGGAACAGGGCGCGACCGGGGATCCGCTGGTTCAGCGCGATCGCGATCCCGAGCGCCAGCACCATCGCCACCGGTACGACGGCCACGGTGTAGAGCAGCGTCCGCAGGACGGCGTCGCGGAACTGTGAGTCGCCGAGCAGCTCGGTGTAGTTCTCCAGACCGATGAAGTCACCGCGACCGGCCACGCGCGCGTTGGTCAGGCTGAGGTAGACCGCCATCAGCCCGGGCAACGCCACGAAGATCACCGAGTGCAGCAGCGCCGGTGTCAGCAGCAGCCAGCCGGCGCGGGCCTTGGCGCGTTCGACGCCGCCCCGCCGACGGCCGGCAGGGCGTTTGTCCACGCTGCCGGCCGTCGGGCGCTCAAGTGTCTGAGCGGTCATTTGCGCGCCACCTGGTCCAGTTCCTTGAGCGCGTCCTGCGGCGACTTCTTGCCCAAGATCACCTCGTCCAGCGACGGGCCGAACTTCGAGCGGAAGTCGAGGAACGTCGCGCCGCCGTACTCGAAGATCGCCTTGTCGAGGTTCTTCCAGGCGAACGAGCCGGCCGGGTTCGACTTCACGAATGCGCTGTCGCCCGCGTCGCTGCTGATCGGGACGCCGACGTCGAGCTTGGAGATCGCCTCCTGCGACTTCTGGTCCTGCATCGCCTTGACGAACGCGAGCGCCGCCTGCGGGTACTTCGTCCCGTCGCCGACCGCCGCGACCCGGCCGCCGACGTACATGACCTCCTTGCTGTCCTTCAGGTTGAAGTACACGAGGTCCTTGCACTTGGCACCGATGCCGTCGCCGCCGGTCGAGCAGTCGACGTACGGGCTGGCGAATCCCATCGCGGCCTCACCAGTGGTCACGAGAGCGGTCTTGGCCGAGTTCTGGTAGCCGTACCGGGAGGACTTGTCGACACTCACCATGTCGTGCACCAGTTGCAGCGCCTGGATTCCGGCGTCGGTGTCGAACGCGGGCTGACCGTCGGCGTCGAACATCTGGCCGCCCTTGGCGCCCATGAACGCGACGAACTGCTGGCGGTAGTTGCTGGCCGGCGCCCAGAAGTCGAAACCGGTCCGGGTGATCTGGCCCTTCGCGTCCCGCTTGGTCAGCTTCTTCGCGTACTCCCGCAGCTCGTCCAGACTCTGCGGCGGCTTCGCCGGGTCCAGACCGGCCTCGGTGAACGCACTCTTGCTGTAGGCAAGCAACCGCGGGTTCGCCACCACCGGGACGGCGTACAGCTCGTCCTCGTACTTCATCGGCGGCACGAACGCCGGGTACACCGTCTTCTCCAGGTCCTCGGTCTTCACGCCGAGCTTGGTCAGCGACTGGATCGCGCCCAGGTCGGCCAGCGGCTGCACCCAGCCGACACCGGCGCTGACCACGTCGTAGTTGTTGCCGGCCGCCAGCGAGGTGGAGATCTTCTCGTTCAGGTTGTCGTACGGCACGAAGTCCGGCTCGACCTTCATCTGTGGGTACGTCTTGTGGAAGATGTCGACGATTCCCTGGAAGACGGCCTGACCCTCGTTGTTGGCCGGGAAGTTCGGTACCACGACCCGGAGCGTGCCGGTCGCGGTCGCCGGGTCTTGTCCTTCATCGCCCCCGGAGCCGCTGCCGCCGCCGGACGAACACGCGGCGATCGCCATCAGCGCGACGCTCAGCGCCGCAGCCGTCACGGCCTTCAAACCTCGCTGCATCACCTTCACCACTTCCTGTCGGTCGCTTCCCGGACTCGGCGGTAAGCGTTTCCCGCAGAGCGTAAGCATTTCTAGTATCGTTTCGCAACAGCTCGCGATGATCTCTGAAACTTTGATGCTGCATCGGGATCCGGGAGCGCGTCAGGCCATCAGGTCGTAGGTGTCGGGGTGCACCTCGTACCGCAGTTCGAGGCCGGCGAGGTATCGCCGTACCTCCTCGACGACGATCTCACCCTGGGTCCGGCGGGAATGCCAGGTTCGCGCACCGAGATGCGGTGTCAGCAGCACGTTCGGCAGCCGCCACCACTCCGAGTCCGCGGGCAGTGGCTCCTCGTCGAACACGTCCAGCGCCGCACTCAGGCGCCCGGTGCGCAACTCGGCCAGGAGTGCCTCGGTGTCGACCAGCGCGGACCGTGCGGTGTTGACCAGAACGCCGCCGTCCGGGATCAGCGCCAGACGCCGGGCGTCGATCATGCGCCTGGTCTCCTGACGTACCGGGGCATGCAGGGCGACGACTGCCGACTGGCTCAGCAGGTCGTCGAGCGGGGCCGGCCGGGCGCCCAGCTCCTTGCATTCACGCTCGGACAGGTACGGGTCGTGCAGGATCACGTCCGCGCCGGACGCGACCACGAGCTTCACGTACGCGCGGCCGACGCGGCTCGCTCCCACGACGCCTACCGTCGCTCCGGACAGCGTGCGCCCGAGGCCGAAGTCCGCCGCGGCCCAGGCGTGATCGGTACTCATCACCCGGTCGATGCGGTCGAGGTCTCTGAGCCTGGCGATCGTCATGTAGAGCGCGAGCTCGGCGACCGACTGCGCCATCCCGGCCGAGGCCTGGCTGACCCGCACGCCGGTGGCCAGGAGCTCCACCGGGATCAGCCGGCGGATCGATCCGGCGCTGTGCACGATCAGCCCGAGCCGGTCCGACGCCGCAGTCGCGGCCGGCAGCGGGCGCGACCCCCAGCCCGTGATCAGGATGTCCGCCTGCAGCCGCGGATCCCCGCCGTCCGCCGTGACTGCCGCCGCATCCTCCCCCTGCCGGATCAGCCGCCCGAACCGCGCGAGCCGCTGCAGCGACTCGTCGGCGAACAGTTCGGACTCGAGCTTCGGCGGCAGATCCACACAGACGGTAGGCGTACCCATGAGAGCCTTTCGCAACAGTAACGACAGAAACGTTTCTATCCAGTTGCTCTCAGGGTAAGCATCCGACCCGCACTCTGCAAACGCTTACCAGCGCGCCGGACGCCGCGCGCCGGGGCCACCCGCCCGCCACCCGAGCCCACTTTGTGCATGACATCCGCACTCTTGCCGCCTTTGATCGGACGGCGCCGCGGGACTAGCGGACGGTGACGTGGTTGAGGTCGATGGTGATCAGCAGGGGGCTGTCCAGCGTCGCGTTGTCGGGCTTGCGCGGTACGACGCGACGCTGCGTGGGGAACGAGAACCCGTCGAAGACCTGGTGCGCGTTCGTGTAGTGCGCCGAGCGCTGGATGCCGGCGCCGAAGATCTCGACGGTGTAGTCGGTACGGCGCAACAGACCGTCCGCTCCGAAGTAGAAGAACTGCTGCTTCCCGTGCGTCGCGATCGACTCCGGGAACTCGGCCTCGAGCACCCGCCACGTCTCGCCGTCCTGCTGCCACGGTTCGATCTCGCGCGTCTGGACGCCGGGCTCGGCCAGCAGGAACGGTGTGGTCAGGTAGGTCCACATCGCGTACCCGCTGAAGTACGCACCCTGCGGCAGCGTCCACGTCGTGTCCAGCTGATGATCCGCGAACGTCCGCCGCGGATTCTCCAGCCGCTCGACGTCGTTGCCCTCGGCATCCTGCAGCGTGACCAGACCAGGCGTGTACGTCGCGTTCAGATCGCCGGCGAACGGCACGAAACGCGTCCTCGCCGGCTGCGGCTCAACGGTCACCGTCGACGGCTTCTGGAACACCTGCCCCCGCAAACCCTTCTTGGTCCAGGTCGCACCGGCCACCTCATCTCGGCGGTGACGCTCTTCACCTCACGCCACCGGTCGAGCCCGCCGTGGGCCTCGAGTACGTACTGCAGCAGATCGCTCATCGTTCGCTCGTTTCCTCTGGAGATGCTGACTTCAGAAATCCAAGCTACCTAGACTGCGAACCTGGGACAAGCGATCCGACGAGAAAACTTGGAAAATTGAAGCCTGGGGTTAGACTGCACTGATGGATCTCCTCAGTCGCCCCGCCAACGCGAACTGCCCGATTGCCCACACGCTGCAACTCGTCGGGCAGAAGTGGTCGCTGCTGATCCTGCGAGAGGCGTTCTTCGGCCGAACCAAGTTCGCGGAGTTCCAGCAGATCGGCGTACCGACCGACACCCTCACCTCACGCCTGGACGCACTGGTGACGGCCGGCATCTTCGAGCGCCGGACCTACCGCTCCGAAGGCCGCCGAGCCCACGACGAATACATCCTCACCGCAGCCGGCCGCGACCTCCTGACGGTCCTCGCCGCCCTGAGCCAGTGGGGCAACAAACACCTCGACTTCCCCGACGTCCAGTACGAAGCAACCACCACCGGCACGCCGGTACACCTCGCCTTCGTCGACGACACCGGCCACGAAGTTCCCCCCGCCGACATCACCGTCATCCCCTGACCCCAGCACCCACTGTCTACCGCCGCCCGCCAGCGGCGCCGCGGCCGGAGGCGGACCCCCACCACTCACCAACCTCGCGCCTGCGAGCCTCACCACGCCTGAGCGTCGACCACGAAGGCCGCCTGGCGCAGGTTGGTGAGTGGTGGGGGTCCGCGGTCAGTACCTGGCGCCCAGTTGGGCGAGGTCTCGTCCGCGTGACTCCGCACGAGGAACCGCTCTCCCTGCGGCCCGTCGACGTACTGCGTGGGCGCCAGATCGGCGCGGTACTGCGTGGGCATGACCACTCTCCTGCCTTTGGTTTCCTGTAGTTAGATGAGCAGCTGACGCCGGCTGCGACGCGGCCGTCCATTTGGAGCTGACCTGCGAAGCCGGCCACACCGTCCCTGAAGCAGAGGTCTCCGCGCGCCTCGAACGCCGCTGACGATCACCTCGGATGCCGCTGACGCTCAGACGGTGAACACCAGTACGGCGTTGTGCCCGCCGAAGCCGAAGGAGTTGCTGAGGGCGGCTTCGTACAGGCCGTGACGCGCGTCCTTCTGCGTCACGTCGAGACCGAGGCCGGGCTCGACGTCCACGAGCGTCGGCGTCGGCGGAGCGACCTGATGGACCAGCGCGAGCACAGTGGCAATCGCCTCGAACGAGCCGGCGCCGCCGAGCATGTGTCCGGTCATGGCTTTGACCGCGGACACCACCGGACTGTGGTCACCGAAGATCGTCCGCAGCGCCTGAGCCTCCACTACGTCTCCCACCGGCGTCGACGTCGCATGCGCGTTCACATATCCGACCTCGCGAGCCGACAGCCCCGCCTCCCGCAACGCCGCCCGCATCGCCCGGACCTGGCCGGCACCGTGCGCTTCAGGGGCAACCATGTCGTAGGCGTCAGACGTCACCGCCGAGCCGGCAAGGGTCGCGTACGGCACCCGACCGCGCACGGCGGCATGATCCTCGCGCTCGACGATCAGCACCGACGCACCCTCGCCGAGGACGAAACCGTCCCGCTCGCGATCGAACGGGCGGGACGCCGACGACGGATCGTCGTTGCGGGTGGACATCGCCTGAGCGCGAGCGAAGGCGGCCATCGTCAGCTCGTTGATCGACGCCTCCGTACTACCGGCGATCACCACATCGGCCCGGCCCAAGCGGATCAGGTCGAGCGCGTACGCAACAGCCTCCGCCCCGGTTGCACACGCGCTCGCCGGCGTGAACGCACCGGCACGCGCGTTGAGGTCGATGCTGACGCGAGCCGCGGCGCCGTTCGGCATCATCATCGGGACCATCCGCGGGCTGACGCTCCGCGCACCCTTGTCGCGGAGCGCGTCCTGGTTGTTCACGACGGTGTTGATCCCGCCGACGCCGGTACCGATCACGACCGCGAGACGGTCGGGGTCGACCAGATTCGCCGACAACCCCGCGTCCGCCCACGCCTCGCGCGCCGCCACGAGCGCCGCCTGCTCCGCGCGATCGAGGCGTCGCGCCTGCACCCGATCGAGTTTCGTCGCCGGGTCCACGGCCATCGGCGCCGCGATGCCGGTCGTGAGGTCCTGAGCCCATTCGTCGGCCAGTCGCCGAACCCCTGACTGCCCGGCCAGGAGTGCTTGCCAGCTCTCGGCGACGTTCTGCCCGACCGGGCCGATCGTGCCGAGGCCGGTGATCACCGCAGTACTCATGCCGTCAGTCGGCCAGCTGCAGCTCGCCGCGGCCGAACGAGAAGTTCTCCCTCGGCACCGGGATGATCGCGAGGAAGATGTCGTCGGGCGACACCCCGAGCGCCTCGACCACGAGCTTGTTCACGGTCGCCGCGAGCCGGCGCTTGTTCTCCAGCGGGTGATGCGGGCCGAGCATCACCGAGATGATCATCGCGTCGCCGGTGCGCTGCATGCCCATGTAGCTGGGGTGCAGGTACAGCTCCCCGGCGCCGTGCTCGGTGATCGCGATGAACCGATCGCCTTCCGGCAGGTCGAGCGCGTCCACGAGCGACTGGTTCAGCGCGTCGGCGAGCGCGCGCTTCTGGTCCACGGTGTAACGGCCCGGCGGCAGATGTGCTTCGAAGACTGGCATGACGAAACCTCAAGGATTGCGGGGATCCGACAGATACGAGCATATGCTCGTATCTCCCCCGATCACAAGCCGCCGCAACGAGATATGAGCAACTGCGCCTATCATGGACAGCGTGACCCGAGAGACCGAGGCGGCCCGTCGGCAGCGCCTGCGCGCGATGGACGGTCAGTGCAACGGCTTCGCCAGCCGCCGCGCTGCGCGCTATCTGTCCGCGCACTATGACCGCATCCTGGCCCCCTCCGGCCTCCGGACGACGCAGTTCACCATCCTGCGCAAGTTGGCGCTCGCGGGGCGTACGTCGATCAGCGGTCTGGCGGAGCTCATCGCGATGGACCGGACGACGCTGGCCACGAACCTCAAACCGCTCGAACGCGACGGCCTGCTGACCGTGCAGCCGTCCGCGCAGGATCGGCGCGCGCGGATGGTCGAGATCACCAAGACCGGTCTGAAGACGCTGGATCGCGCGGTGCCGTTGTGGCAGTCCGCCCAGGATCAGTTCGAGGCGGCGTACGGCGTCGAGGAAGCGGCCGCGCTACGATCGGCGCTTCGTGCTGTGCTCGACACCGACCTTGCCCCGTGGGCCGAGTGACGCGGCGTCGATGATCGCTTCGGCGGCGGTGCCGGCGCCGTCCGTCGTGGCGTACAGCTCGCTGATGCGCTGAGCGTTTCGCTTCGTCTGCGGGTCGGCGAGGATCGCACGGACAGCATTGGCCACACCTACGGTTGCCTGCGACAACGGTACGGTGCGCGCGACGCCTTGCCGCTCGGCGAGGTCGAGGTTGGCGGCCTGCTCGGCCTGGAGCGGGATGCCGACGAACGGTGTCCCCGCGGCCATGGCTGTCTGCACGGATCCTTGACCGCCGGTGATGACGGCGACCGCCACGCGTGGCATGAGCTGGTGGCTGGGCAGCACCCGCTCGACCAGAACGTGTTCGCTCTCGAGGTCGGACAGGTCGTGCGAGGTACCTGCGACGAGGACCTTCGGCACGGCGGTACGCACCTGGGCGACGACGTCGCGGACCAGGTCGGCCGACGTCGAGGTCAGCGCGACGTACGCCACCGGGTCTTGTGTGGCGAGGAAGCGTTCGACGCGATCCGGTACGGGCAGGTCGAAGTGGGCGAAGAGCGGGCCGGTGTAGCGCAGCCGGGCATTGGACCGGTACGACGCGGCCGGCTTCGGGATCCAGCCGTCGACCTCGTCACGTGGTACGCCGAAAACTTCCGGGATGTCGGTGATCAGCGTGAGGTCGCCCATCAGCAGCGCGGGGAAACTCGGCACGCCGGCGACGCCGAGCTCGTTCGCCACCCGGTTGAAGCCTTCGGTGTAGACCTTGCGGCGCGGCAGACCCTTGTTGAACAGGAACTTGCGGAGCCGCGCCGGCATGAGTCCTTCGAGCGGCAAACCCATCGGCGTCTCCGGCGGGATGGCGCGGCCACGCTCGAACAGCGGCGGTACGAACGCGCCGGAGTGCTCGACGATCACCGGGATTCCGGCGAGCTGCGACGACAGCAGCGCGGTCAGGGTCCATCCGGTGACGACGGCCTGCACATCGCGAGCGCGGAAGTACTCCGCTTCGAGAGCGACGTACTGCCGGATCTCGGCATCGGTCCACATGCTCTGCCCCGGCGGGCCGATGCCCGGAATCGACGCGACGAACTCGCGGACACGTTCGGGTGTCCAGCCGTCGCCGAGCACATCCACCTGAACGCCGTGCTCGCGGAGCAGGTCGACGTAGGGGCCGCCGTGGGTCGCGGTCGCGACCTCGACGCCGCGCGCAGTGAGCGCGCGGTGCAGCTCGAGGATGCGGGAGGTCTCCGACAGGAAACCGCAGTTCGGTAGCAGGCAGATCATCAAATCCCCCTCAGGTGCCCTCCCGTCGACATTAAAGGTAATATATTGCGCATGTCAACGACGGACCCCAACCCGCTCCGCCTTCGGCCCGACCAGACCGCCGAGCTTTCCGAGCATGCGCAGCTGGCGATCGAGGCGTTCCGTACGACGCTCTCGGTGGCCGCGCAGTTGCGCGCCGCGATGGACAAACGGCTCCGCGAGGACGGGCTGACGACTCAGCAGGCCGCCCTGATCACCGTCGTCGACGCAGCGGGCTCGCCGTCCTTGTCCGACGCCGCAGCCGCGCTCGCCTGCTCCCGGCAGAACCTGAAGCAGATCGCCTCAGCCCTGGAACGCAAAGGGTTCCTCGAACTGGTTCCCGACCCCGACGACGCCCGCACCACCCGCATCGTCACCACGCCGCGAAGCCGCGCCTACTGGTCCACCCGGGACACCAGCGACGCGGACGCCGTTACTTCATGGTTCAGTCCCCTGTCCCCCGCCGACCTCCGCACACTCCTCGACTCACTCAACCAGGTCCTGGCCCAACTCAAAGCCGATGACTAGCCCGACCTGGACAGATCTCACACCTCCGGCGGCAGTCCGGTCTGCTCGCCGGTCAGACGGGGTAGATGGTCGGGTCTGCGGTCACCGCGGGCGGGTTGCGGGGCGCGAGCGTGGGGTCGGCGTGGGCGGCGGCGGCCAGGTCGCGGCAGCGGGTGAAGTGGACGTCGCCGTCTGACTGCGCGGTCTCGAGGAGTTCGCGTACTGCCATCAGCCGGCTCGGCCGACCGGACAGGAACGGGTGCAGGCACAGGTTGAACAGGCACCGATAGTGACGCATCGCGTCGAGTTCGGCCTGCCACAGCTCCAGTACCTTGCGCGGGGACTCGATCGCGGACCCGACGTGCGGTTCCGGCAGGAACGCGTATTGCTCCCAGTCGTCGAGCGACCAGTGCACCGGAAGCTCCACCACCGGCCGGTCGCCGATCCCGAGGACGTACGGCCGGTCGTCGCCCATCAGCGACGAGTCGTAGGTCAGGCCGTACTCGGCGATCAGCTCGAGTGTGGTGGTCGTGGCCTCCCACAGCGCCGCCCGGTGACCCGTGATCTCGATGCCCTGGGCATCGAACACCTCCAGGGCGCGCTCGAAGTCGGCGCGCTGCTCGGCTGCCGTCAGGCTGGTCGGTGCGCGATGACTGTACGAGTGGTGCGCGACCTCGTGACCGCGCTCGACGATCGTTGCTGCCAGCCCCGGTCGCTGCTCGGCCACCCACCCCGGCACGAAGAACGTCGCCGGTACGCCGAGCTCGTCCAGCAGCTCGAGGATGCGCGGGACGCCGACGTCCGGACCGTACGCCTGGTGCGACATCGTCATCAGGTGGTCGGCGTACCGGCGCCCGGCCGCGAGGATCGGGGTCTCGGCGTCGACGTCGAAGGTCAGCGTCGCGACGGCCGCCGCTCCCCCGTGCCATGTCGCGTCCGTCATGACCGTCCAGTCTGCCACTGCTTCGCGTTGGCGAGGGTGACCGACGGCTGCAGCATTGCCCGGTCGAAGGCGTCCAGGGTCCGGCCGTCGGCCAGCCGGCGCGGCAGGTCCGGGTTCGCCAGCGCACCGTGACCGACCGACAGCAGGTCGGCGTGGCCGTCGGTCAGCACACGGTCGGCCTGCTCGGGGTCGTGCATGCCGCCGTTGGCGATCACCGGCAGCCCGCTGACCCGGCGCGCCAGACCGGTGATGGTCTGCCCGCCCGGCAGCCGCGCGGTGTCCAGCCAGTTGCGGCCTTCGCTCGCGATGTGCAGGTAGTCGACGCCGGTTTCGGCGAGGGCCGAGAAGATGGCCTCGGCGTCGTACGCGCCGCCCGGCCAGCGATACTCGAAGTCGTTCACCTTCGTCTGCGACAGCCGGACGCCGACGACGAAGTCCCGCGGCGTGGCGGCGACCACCGCGTCCGCGACCTCGGCGGTCAGCCGGATCCGGTTCGCCACCGGTCCGCCGTACCGGTCGGTGCGCTGGTTGGTGTAGACCGTGAGGAACTGGTCGAGCAGGTATCCGTTGGCGGCGTGGATCTCAACGCCGTCGAAGCCTGCCTCGGCAGCGCGGACCGCCGCGGCCGCGAAACCGTCGATGATCTCGCGGAGTTCATCGACCGTCAGCTCGCGCGGCACCGGCCACGGGCCGCTGCCGCCGTACTCGGGCATCATCTGCCCCAGCGGCTGCACGGCTGACGGACCGGCCAGTTCGGCGCGGTGCGGGTTGCCCTGCGAGAGCGCGCCGGCGTGCATCAGCTGAGCGACGATTCGCCCGCCGGCCGCGTGCACCCGGTCGGTCGCGGCGCGCCAGCCCTCGGCCTGCGCCGCCGTACTCAGGCCGGGCTGGTTGAAGTAGCCCTGGCTGTAGGCGGCGTCCGGGTAGGTCCCTTCGGTGATCACCAGCCCGAAACCACCGGCCGCGAAGTCACCGTAGTAGTCGGCCATCTCCGCGGTCGGTACGCCGTCGGGTGTGGCCGACACTCGAGTCATCGGCGCCACGGCGAGGCGGTTCGCGAGGTCGAGGCCCCCGATCCGGGCGGGTTCCAGGGCAGGGTGCACACGAGTCGTTGTCAGCTCCATAGACCTCACTGCACCATGTCTGCAGCCGGCTGAGCCATGGACCCATCTACAGCAGACGATCGCGCCGCTAGAGGATCCTCCACTGCACGACCCGGCGAAACCTGGTTGGCTCGAGTTCCCGGGCCGCCGGCCGGACAGCAGCCACCGCTTCGCCTTCAGGAGGACACCTCGTGACACAGACCGCAGTCCGCACTCTCGTCCCCGCGCGGACCGGGCGTGCCGTTCCGATCGAGCGCGGCAGCCTGGTGCGGGTCGTCGATCTGGCCGGCCAGCAGGTCGGCGACCTCTTCGCGTACGTCGCCGGGGCGGCAGGTCTGACGGGTGAACATCTGAGCGCCTCGCACACCCGGACCGCCGTCAGCCGGCTGTTCCCGGCGATCGGCGAGTCCTTCGTGACCGACCGGCGACGGCCGATCCTGACCCTGGTGGAGGACACCTCGCCGGGGCGCCACGATCTGCTCATCGCCGCCTGCGACGACGCCCGGTACGCCGCGCTCGGCGCACCGGATCACCCGTCGTGTGCCGGCAATCTGCGGACGGCGCTCGAGCGCGACGTGGACGTCGTACCGCAGCCGGTGAACCTCTTCATGCAGGTACCGGTCGTGGCCGGCGACGTGCTGGACTGGTTGCCCGCGACAACGAAGCCGGGCGACGCGATCACCTTCCGTGCCGAACTCGATTGCGTCGTCGTGGTCTCGGCCTGCCCCCAGGACCTGAACGTCATCAACGGCAGCGGACCCACCGACCTCGCCATCGACGTGCTGCACTGAGCGATCCAGCGCTGAGCGGGATCGTCAACGAGACCGGGCCATGTCGTCCGCTTCGAGGGCCAGGTAGAGGTCGACCCGGTCCTCGGTGCGGGCGACGTCGCGTCCGGTCAGCTCGGTGATCTTCGCGAGCCGGTTCCGTAGCGTGTTCACGTGCACGTGGAGCGCCTCCGCTGTCGCACCGAACTGGCCGTCCTGTGCCAGGAAGGTCCGCAGCGTCGTCTCCAGGTCGGCCGCGCGCAGACCGTCGTAGTCCCGTAGCGGCCCGAGCATGCCGTCGGCGAACCCTTGCAGCGTGCCCGAGTCCTGCAGACCCAGCAGCAACCGATGCGTACCCAACTGCCGGAACGAGGCCACGGCTGTGGTCCCCCGGCGCCGCAGCACCTGGCAGGCCTCGCGCGACTGCACCAAGGGCCTGCGTAGTTCCCCCGCCGACGCCGCGACATCGCCGTACCCGATCACCGGGGAACGCTCGGGGAACCGCTTGCGTACCGCCGTACACAACGCGTCCGCCAACCGCGCAACGTCTTGCCGCGGACGCTGCAGTACGGCGACGACGTCCTGGCTACCGCCCGCGACGACCACTGCGAGGCTCTGCCGGAGGAAGAACTCGGTGACTGTCTCGGTCAACCCGGGCAACGTCGAGTCCGGCCCGTCGGCGAAGGCCACGGTGAGCACGACCAGCTCCCCCGACGGATCGACGCCGAAGGCCCGGAGCCGGTCCGGAACCTCCGCCGCTCGCTGCGCCCCGGACAGGATCATGTCGAGCAACTCGCTGGCGAACCGCAGCTCGATCGCCTGGATCGCCTGCTGTTTGGCCACTTCCAGGCTGAGGAAGCGCGCCGCCTGATCGAGCGCATCCTGCTCCGCCCGGTTCAACCCGCTCACCGGCCGCAAACAGACCAACGCCGCGTCGGTGTCCCCGACCGCGCCGACCAGGAAGATCGTGGCTCGCCCGTGCTCGCCACCGAGATCCACTTCGAGAGGCGGTGGGTGCCGGGCCAGCCCGTCAGCGACGATCCGGCGCTGCTGCGGCGTCAGCTCGACTCCGGCCGCGGCCAGCGGTCGCGCCATCCGGTCGACCACAGCCAGCGGCAGGTCGTGCTCCCGCCGCAGCACCGCCAGTACGCCGGACGCGCCCGCGCCGTGGGAGATCGCCGACGCCAGCGCGTCGCCGCGGCGCACCATGCCGACCAGCGCGTCACGACGTTGATCGGCATGGATCGCGGACGCCGCCTCGGTGACGGCGGTGAACGGCACCTCGATCGAGATCTCCAGCAGCGGCAGCCCTTCGCGCTCGCAGGCGTCGATCAGCTCCGGCGGCGTGGCCGGGGTCTCCTTGCGCAACCCGAACACGATGCCCGCGGCACCGACCCGGCGCACACTCGCCGCGAACGCCGCCGCGGTCGTTTCGTGCAGCCACAGCCCGTTGGTCAGCACGATCTCACCCGCTCGCACGTACGGCGAGGGGTCCGGCAACTCGGTGTTGTGCACCCACAACGCCTCGCGCTCGAGCACACCGTCCGGTCCCGGGACCAGGAGACGGAGCTCGAGCGAAGGGTTGCCGAGCAGAGCTGCCAGACTCAACATAGCTGTGAAGATATCCAGTGAGACCGGAAATCACTAGAGATCTACCTACTGCCTCCCGGAGGTGCCGGCTGGTTTTCTGAGCCAACTCGTTCCCCTGGGAGGCCGCATCATGACCACACCGGCACCGTCCAAGGCATCGTCCGAGGCCGCGTCCAAGACCCCCGCGAAGGCACCGTCCGAGGCAGTCCCGTTCGACGCGCACGGCGTCGCGCCGATCCCGCCGGAGGCCCGGGACTCCAGTCCCCGCGAACAGTTCTGGATCTGGGCCGGCGCCAACCTCGCACCGATCAACTGGGTGCTCGGCGCGCTCGGCATCACCCTCGGCCTGAGCCTGCTCGAGACACTGCTTGTCGTTGCCATCGGCAATGTCCTCGGCTGTGCCCTGTTCGGGCTGCTGAACGTCATCGGGCACCGCACGGCGGTCAACCAGATGGTGCTCGGCCGCGCACCCTTCGGCCGGCGCGGCGCCGTCGTGCCCGGCGTGGTCCAGTGCCTGCTGACGATGGCCTGGGTCGGCGTGAACACCTGGGTCGTGCTCGACCTGGTACTCGCGATCCTCGCCAAGCTCGGGATCACCGGCGGGATCGGGCTGGAGTACCTGGTCGCCGCGGTGATCATGCTGTGTCAGCTCAGCCTCGCGCTGTACGGGTTCTACGCGATCCGCACCTTCGAGAAGTGGACCGTCCCGCTCACCGTCTTGGTGATGGCCGCGATGACGGTGCTGGCGCTGAGCAAGGCCGACCTGCAGTGGACAGCGGCCAGCGCGGAGTCGCCCGCCGAGAAGTTCACCGCGATGACGCAGCTGATGACCGCGATCGGTGTCGGCTGGGGCATCAGCTGGCTGCCGTACTCGGCCGACTACAGCCGCTTCGTCCGCCCGGACGTCCCAAGCCGCAAGGTGTTCTGGGCGGCAGCGCTGGGCATGTACATCCCCACGGTGTGGCTGGCCGCGTTGGGTGCCTGCCTGGCCAGTGCGGGCACCGGAAGTGATCCGTCGTCGCTGGTGATCAACGCGTTCGGCGTGATGGCCGTGCCGGTGTTGCTGCTGATCATGCACGGGCCGGTCGCGACGAACATCCTGAACCTGTACTCCTGTTCCCTGGCCGCGCTGTCGATCGGTATCAAGGTCGCGCGCTGGAAGCTCACGCTGTGCGCCGGAACGGTCGCCTCGGCGGTCCTGGTGCTCTTCGTCCGCGCCGACAGCTTCGGGCACGCTTTCGACAACTGGATGGTGTCGATCCTGGTCTGGATCAGTCCGTGGAGCGCGATCGTCGCGGTCGACTACCTGATCCTGCGCCGCGGCCGGCTCGACATCCCCGGGTTGTACGCCCGCGCCGCGCAGTCGCCGTACGGGCAGTGGAACGCGCGGGCGCTGATCAGTCTCGGGCTCGGGTTGATCGCGGGGTGGAGCTGGCAGTACGGGCTCGTGCCGATCATGCAGGGCCCGATCGCGGTCGCGATGAACAACACCGACTTCTCCTGGCTGTCCGGCTCGGTGGTTGCCGGCGGCATGTATTACCTGACATCGCGCCGGGTCGTCGCTGCCGGGCCGCGTCTCAGCTTGGACCATCCGTAGGCGTTGTGCACTGTGGGGTCTGGGAGCGCGTTGCTTCCAGACCCCTTTCAGTTTTTGCCGAGGTTGGTGAGCTGAGCCAGCGCGGTGAGGACCTCGCGGTCGGCGCCGGACGGGCCGGAGAGCTGGAGTGGTGTGCCGCCGGCGGGCAGGACGGCGCTGGGGCTGTCGAGGTAGCTGAGGGCCATGGTGAGCCGGAGCGCTCTGGCGTTGAGTGCGTCCTCCGTCTCGGGTCCGGAGCGAACCTCGGACAGGGTCGGCGCGTCGATCTCGACCGGTGGGCTGATGAGGATCGCATCACCGAGTTCCTTGCGGTACTGCGCGCGCAAAGCCGGCATCGCCTGGCGTAGCGGAGTTGCCGACCGATCCTGCGCCCTGCGACGCGCACGCTCCAGCCGCCGGCGGACCGGGGCGCCGAACACATCAGGGTCGCGGTCGAGCTGTTGCCCGTACGCTGCCAGCGCCTCGTCCTCGACGATCGCCAGGTGTTGTGCGTGGATCGCACGTGTTGTGTCCAGTGCTTCGAGCCGACGGCGTTCGCAGCGGACGCCGTCCGACTGCAGCCGTTCGACTGTTGTGTGGAAGCGCTCGAGGACGGCGGGGTCGCAGCCGTCGAGGTACTCGTCGTGCGGCAGCAGGAACGTTGGCGTACGTAGTGTTTCTGCATGGCTGTTGGCGTCGTTCGTGGGCGGTGTGGATCCGGAGAGCACTGCGTCGGCGAGGCGCAGCATCTCGGCATCGGCAGCGAGCACGCCGACCGTGTCAAGAGTGGGTGCCAACGGCAACATTCCGTCGTCCGGATACCGCCCGAGGCTCGGCCGGAACCCGAAAATCCCCGTCCAGGCAGCCGGAATCCGCGCCGACCCTGACGTATCACTCCCCAGCGCAATCGGCACGATGCCCGCCCACACAGCCGCCGCCGACCCCGACGACGACCCGCCCACAATGCACTCAACACCGTCGTCGACCGACTGGCCGACGGGGTGCCGGCGTACGGTCGGTGTTCCGAAGCGGTCGTTCACGCCCAGGCCGGAGTAGGCGAGTTCGCTCAGCGTCGTCTTCCCGATGCAGATCCCGCCGGCCGCCGCGAGCCGTCGTACCGCCTCCGCGTCCTGAGTCGCCGGCGGACGGTCCTCGAAGTACCGCGAGGCACCGGTCGTCCGGGTACCGGCGACGTCGAACACATCCTTCACCGCGTACGGCACGCCGGCCAACGGCCCACCCCGCGCGGCCTCCACATCACGAACAGCCCGCGCCCCCGTCACCTGAACAAAGACACCGCGCGCCCTCCGCGCCGCCACCAGCGTCCCGTCCACCACAGCAGCATCAGTCGCCGAACCCGGCTCGGGCATGAGGACTCCTTTCGACGGACCCAAACGTTTGGGTAGCGTGTTGTCAGGACGGTACGCAAACGATTGGATAGCGTCAACGGTCCAGCCTGGGCGAGGGAGACGATCCGATGACGAGGCAGCAGGCGCCGACGCTGCGGACGGTGGCCGCGACCGCGGGTGTCGACGTGTCGACGGTGTCGCGGGTGCTGAACAGCGGCCCCGGCGACCGCGCCCGCTGGGCCGGGCCGGAGACCGTCGAGCGGATCCTCCGCACCGCCGAGGAACTCGGCTACCGCCGGAACCCGCACGCCGCGAGCCTGCGCACGGCACGGTCACAGCTCGTCGGCGTCGTCGTGCCGCGGCTGCAGGACTTCGTGCTCGCGACGATCTTCGAGGGGATCGACCAAGCGGGCGCTGAGCTCGGGTACGCCGCCTTCGTGACGAACTCGCTCGACGACGACGCGCAACGCCAGGCCCGTGTCGAACAACTCCTGAGCCGGCGCGTCGACGGGCTGGTTCTGTGTGACGCCCGGACAGACGATCCGCTGCTGCAGATGCTCGACGAGCGCGCGGTGCCGTACGTGCTGGCGCTGCGGAGGTCCGGTGATCGCGTGGGCGCGTACGCCGACGAGGTCCACGGCGGGCGACTCGTGGCCGAGCATCTGATGCAGCTCGGCTACCGGGATCCGGCGGTCATCGCAGGACCCGAGTACGCCTCCACCGCGAACGACCGAGTCGACGGGTTCCGCGCGGCGCTGCGAGCCGGTGGCCTGAACCTTTCCGACGATCGCGTCGTACGCACCGGCTTCGACGCCGACGCCGGACGTACGGGCGTCGCCGAACTGCTCGCCCGCGGCCCGGCGCCCGACGCCGTGTTCGCGACCAACGACTTCGCGGCGATCGGCGCGCTCGGCGCTCTCCGCGAGCGCGGACTCCATGTCCCGGACGACATCGGCGTGGTCGGCTACAACGACACGCCGCTCGCCGACAGTCTCCCGATACCCCTGTCCACCGTCCGCTCCCCCGTCCTGGACATCGGCCGCGCCGCCTTCACCCTCCTCGAACACCACCTCACCAACAAACCCCACCCGACGGTCACCTTCACTCCAACCCTCATCCCCCGCGCCACAACACGACCGCGCTGATGAGCCTCAGTCCAGCCTCGCGCGGTGGTGAACGATGGCGACGGGCCGGGTGGCGTGCTGAAGGATGCCGCGGGCGGTTCCGCCGAGAAGGGTCGACAGGACGCGGCCGTGGGCGCGGCCGCCGACGACCAGCAGTTGGGCGTCGGCCGCGTCGGCTGCTTCGATGAGTCCGGAGACCGGGTGGCCGCGGCGGAGTTCGGTTTCGAAAGTGGTGTCGGGGTGCCGACCCCGGCAGTTGTCGAGGATGGCGTCCAAGCGGCGGCCGTAGTAGCGCAGAGCGATCTCGACGGTGTCCACGGCCGCGTCGCCCGTGAAGACTCGGGAGACGTCCCAGCTGTGCACCAGCCGGACCGGCGCTCCGCGTTCGGCGGCGAATCGGACGGCGAAGTCGACGGTCGCATCACAGCAGTCGACCCGTTCGATCCCGGCCCGGTCGTGACGATCCAGGTAGTCACAGACCTGCCCGACCAGCCGCCTGGCCGCGGCATCGGCGCCGGGCAGATCGCAGCCCGGTGCAAGGCGGCCGACACAGGGCCCAACTCCTCTCGCCGCCGGCCCAAAGGTCCATGGGTCACTGCCCGACGGGTACGACGGCCGGATTCCCGAGGGGACAGCGACGTACCGTCGCGCCGTTGATCCGCTACGCTCAGGTGAGTGTTCCTCAGTCGCCGCAGATATCCATGACAGATCCTGCACAGTCCCCTTGCAGCGGAGCAGCGCGAGCGGTTCGACATCGTCGCCGTCGCCTCCTCTGCGGGAGGCATCCGGGCGCTGAGCCAACTCCTGGGTGCGCTCCCCTCAAGCTTCCCGGTACCGATCGTGGTCGTCCAGCATCTCGACCCGCGCCACGAGACCGTGATCGCTGATGTGCTCGGCCGCCGGAGCCTGATGCCGGTCCAGTTGGCCCAACCCGGCGAGCAGGCGCAGCCCGGCACTGTGTATATCGCTCCCCCGGACCGGCACCTGCTGGTCGGCAGCGGCGGGGAGCTCACCCTGACCACTAGCGAACTGGTGCACTTCGTGCGTCCTTCGGCCGACCTGCTGTTCGAGTCGGTCGCCGGTGCGTACGGTGCGCGCGCGATCGCCTGCGTACTGACCGGGGCCGGAAGTGACGGAGCGATGGGAGCGAGCGCGATCAGATCACGAGGAGGAACGGTGATCGCCGAAGATCCGGAGTCGGCGGAGTTCCGGGGCATGCCCGACGCGGCTGTGGGTACCGGATCGGTCGACTTCGTGCTGCCGCTCGACGAGATCGCCGACGTGCTCGTCGGCCTGGTCGCCACAAGGAGAGCGTGATGGCCGACGACACCCGCGAGCATCCGGACCCCAGTCTGGAAGAGCTGCTCACCTTTATCCGGGACGCGCGCGGATTCGACTTCACCGGTTACAAGCGGTCGTCGCTGGCCCGCCGGATCCGCAAGCGGATGCAGGAGGTGGGTCTGTCCGACTACCGCGACTACCGCGACCTGCTGGAGATCAGCTCCGACGAGTTCGGCCTGTTGTTCAACACGATTCTCATCAACGTCACCAGCTTCTTCCGCGACATCGACAGCTGGACCTATCTGCAGCAGGAGATCCTTCCCGAGCTGCTCAGCGGGATCGACTCCGAGGAGGAGATCCGGGTCTGGAGCGCCGGGTGCTCCAGCGGTGAGGAGGCGTACTCGCTCGCGATCATGTTCGCCCAGGCCCTCGGCATCGACGAGTGCGCCCGCCGGGTGAAGATCTACGGCACCGACGTGGACGAGGAGGCGCTGCGCCAGGCGCGGTCCGGCGCGTACTCGGCGAAGTCCCTCGAGGTGCTTCCGGACGAGGTTCGCAACCTGTACTTCGACCAGAACGGCTCCCGGTTCGTCTTCCGGCCGGATCTGCGCCGGCGGGTGATCTTCGACCGGCACGACATCACCCGGGACGCCCCGATCTCCCGGTTGCATCTGCTGGTCTGCCGCAACACCTTGATGTACTTCAACGTCGAGGCGCAGTCGCAGATCATCGATCGGTTCCATTTCGCGCTCCGCCCGCACGGATACCTGTTCCTCGGCAAGGCCGAGATGCTGCTGTCCGACGGCGAGCGGTTCGACATCGTCAGCATGCGCCAGCGCATCTTCCGCCGGAAGGCGGGCCGCGCCGAGATCCCGCATTCGGCGATGCCGCTGAAGCTGGAGTCGGGCACCGGTGGCGAGCTCCGCGACGCGGCGCGCAAACGGCAGCTGCGTGACCTGGTCGTGGAGACCGCGCCGAACGCGATGATCGCGGTGGACCTGGACGGCATCGTGACGCAGCTGAGCAGTCAGGCCCGGGCACAGTTCGGCCTGACCTCGCAGGATGTCGGCCGGCCGTTGCGGGATCTCGAAGTGTCGTACCGTCCGACCGAGCTGCGCTCACTCATCGAGCAGGCGCACACCGAACGCCGTACGGTCCGGGTGAACGCCGTCGAACGCCGACTGTCCGCGAACGACCTGCAGTATCTCGACATCATCGTCCAGCCGCTCACCGCCGACGACGGCGTGCTGATCGGGTCGTCGGTGACCTTCGTCGACGTGACCGCGCTGACCCGGCTGCAACTCGAGGTCAAGCGGAATCGTGAGGACCTGGAAACCGCCTACGAGGAACTGCAGTCAACCAACGAAGAACTCGAAACCACCAACGAGGAACTCCAGTCCAGCATCGAGGAACTGGAGACCACCAACGAAGAGCTCCAGTCCACCAACGAAGAACTCGAAACCACCAACGAGGAACTCCAGTCGGGCAACGAAGAGCTCGAGACGATGAACGAGGAGATCCGGATCCGCAGTACCGAGTTGGACGAGGCCCGAACCTTCCTCGAGGGTGTCCTGGCCAGCATCGCCGCCGGTGTGGTGGTGCTCGACAGCGATCTCAAGGTGCGCAGCTGGAATCGCGGCGCCGAGGAGCTCTGGGGATTGCGCCAGGACGAGGTCCAGCGGCAGTCGTTCTTCAAGCTCGACTTCGGGCTGCCGACCGACGCGCTCGTCGACGTGGTTCAGCGCTGCCTGTCGACTCGCCGCAAGACGGATCCGGTCGAGTTGACCGCGGTGAATCGCAGAGGCCGGACGATCAGATGCTCAGTGACCTGCTCCCCGCTGGACAGCCAGGGCGGCGGTGTGGTCCTGCTGATGGAGGACATGCCGGGGAGGGCGGACGAAGGCTAGCCTCAGGTTTTCGCGTGGTAGTTGAGTACGGTATCCGCGGCGGACGATGCCGCCTCGACGGCGATCGGGCTACTATCCAGCTGTGACGAGTGGGCTGCCCGTGTGGATCAGGTCCGCTCGGGAGCAAGCCGACATCGAGCATTCCCGAGCAGGCCGTGCCGCGACGATCGCCCGCCGGCACGAGGCGCTGATGACGACCGGTCCGGAAGGGATGCGAGCCGTCCACGAGCGGCTCGCCCGGATCCATCGGGTCAGTGAAGAGCGGCACCTCACCGCCGCGAAGCTGCACGAAATGCATGCGCGGCGGCTCGGGCGGTGGATGACCACCGACGGTGACGAGGCCGAACGTCCCCGACTGATCACGTCGGTCGCGGAGATGGTGAACGCCCGGAGCGCTGGCATCACCCTGCTCAACTCGCGACAGTCGGAGGCCGCGGTCATCTCGTCCGACACCGTCGCAGCGGCCGCGCAGGACCTGGAGCTCACGCTGGGCGAAGGGCCGGTGCACGACGCTGCAGCGACCGCCCGGCCGATGGTCGTGGCGCCGGAGACCTTGATGGACCGGTGGCAGCACTACTCCCCCGCGATCGCCGCTCTCGGCGTGCGGTCGCTGGCGGTCGTGCCGCTCGGACCGTCGGAGCATCGGGTCGGCGCGCTGACCGTCTTCGATCCGTCCGGCACCGCGCGACCCAAGCCACTCACCGCGAAGCTCGAGGTGCTCGCCGACGCCGTCACTCACACGATGCTGCTGACCGACGAGTGCGTCACCGGACTCCTCGACGAGAGTGCACCGTCGGCGGGGACGCCGGACATCCTCGACTCCGCCAACCGCTGGCTCGTCGTCCATCAGGCCGCCGGCATGGTGGCTGCTCAGTGCGAGTGCAGTGTCGACAACGCTCTGCTGCTGATCCGGGCCCACTCTTTCGCTCAGAACCGGCACGTGACCGACGTGGCGCGGTCGATCATCGACAAGCAGTTACGACTCGACCGAGGGCAGGGGGAAAGCACACCATGAACGAAGCCCAGCAGGCGGCCTTCGGCGTGGCGGCCGGCCTGGTTGCGAGGTTCGTGACGGACGCAGACCTGGCCGGAACCCTCGACTGGCTCGCCCGGCGCTGCGTCGAACGGCCCCGCGTCAGCGCTTCCGCGCTGGTGGTCGCGGACCGGCAAGGGGCGCTCGACGTCGCCGCAGCCTCCTCCGACGAGGCACGGCAACTTCAGGAACTGGAACTCCATCGTGGCGGCGGTCCCGCCCGGGACAGCTTCACCCGCGGGAGCCGCGTGGACTGTGACGATCTGCTCACCGCCGGTTCGCGGTGGCCCCGCTTCGCGTCCGCCGCTCGCCATCAGGACGTCCGCGCGGTGCACACCTTCCCGCTGCGGATGCCCACTCGGACGATCGGTGTCCTGGCGGTCTTCCTCGACACACCCGGCGGGCTGCCGGACGACGAGTTGGAGGCGTTGCAGCTGCTGGCCGATACAGCGGCGCTCGGCGTGGAAAGTCACCACTCGGCACACCCATGCGGTGCGGGCCGACCAGCTTCAGACGGCTCTGGACAGCCGGGTGCGCATCGAGCAGGCCAAGGGGCTGCTGGCCGAACGTCTCGGCCTCGACCTCGGCGATGCGTTCACGTTGTTGCGGCAGCACGCCCGCAACAACGGACTCCGTCTGTCCGACGTCGCCGGCAGCATCGTCGACGGGACCCTGCAACTGCCGGCGGATCGCCAGCGAACACGCCGCCGCGCGGACTGAACGCCGTACCCTCCTGCTGCTGGCTGCCGTCCCGCTCAGGACGGGTCCGAAGCCTCTGCCGCGCCGGCCGCGCGCGTCCAATGCTGAGGTCGAGCCCCAGTGAGAGGACGCAGCCATGGCACAGCGCATCCGCGACGTGATGACGACGCCGCCCGTGGTGGTCGGTCCGGACGACGAGGTCACCGCGGTCGTCGAGCTGATGCGGTCCACCGCGACCACCGTCCTGCCCGTGGTCCACGGTGACCGCCTGATCGGCACGGTCGCCCTCGACGACCTGATCGCCGTACTCCTGGACGGTACGACAGCGGATCCGTACCACCGACGCGTCGCCGCCGCATCCGCGGGGACGGCTCGTGGTGAGGACCTGGGCTGATCGCCATGGACTCAGCTGACTGTGGCTTGGCTTGTTGCCGGGGCAGTGGTTGTCACGTGTTCGCGCTGCCGGCCCTGGACGGACGCGACATCTCGACCGCTCGCGGCTGTCCGGCTGGAGGTCCCTCCGAAGTCGGGACCGGAGGCCCTGATCTCCAGGCACGGCCGGAGTCAGCCTGGAGGCGAGGGGAAGGAGTTGCAGATGTCCAAGAAGGTGCTGGTCACGTACGCGACCAAGATGGGGACTGGCCGGAGATCCGCACCTGGTCCGCCGGCATCGCCGAGGCGCTGTCGAGCGCCCACGTCTGCCCCTGCTGTACGACCCCGCCCGACCCGCTGTGTGACGAGGTGAGAACGATGCTGATCAAGGACCTGATGACGACACCGGCAATGACCGTGAGTCCGGAGACTCCCATCTCCTCGGTCCTGCAACTACTGGACGACGCCAAGATCACCTCAGTACCGGTTGTCAGCCGGCGTGGCACGCTGCTCGGGATCGTCAGCGAGGCCGATGTCGTGGAGGACCAGAACCTGATCGACGACCGCGTCCCGGTCACCGTGCTCCGGCTGCCCAACCCCGGCCGCCCGCGCCGCGCTGTCGACGTGATGTCGCACCTCGTCGTGACCGTCCGCCCGGGCGACGACCTGGAGACGGCGCTCGACCTGATGCGGTCGACGATGATGAAGAGCCTTCCGGTGGTCGAGCACGACCGCGTGGTCGGCATGATCAGCCGCAGCGACGTGATCCATCTGCTCGCCGATCGCGACCGCCGGATCCAGACCGAGGTGAGCGAACTGCTGCGCTCCGAAGCACCGCACTGGCGCATCGAGGTTCAGGACGGCATCGTCACGGTCACCGGCCCGGCTGATGCCCGCGAACGGCATCTCGCCGAGGTCTTGAGCGGCACGGTCCGCGGCGTCATCGGCGTACACATCAATCACCCGAGCACCCGGTGAGGCGATCAGCGGCACAGGTGGCATCGCGGGCTCGCGCAGTACTCAGGTCTCGTTCGCCGTTCGGCTGCCGGTGATGCCGGCGACGGAGTGCGAGCGTCCGCGGGTCCCGGCGCGCCGGATGAGTTCGGACACGAGTTCCTGGGCCTGGGTCAACGTCTCGTCGAGGATCTGCAGACCGGCGTCGATCTGGCCGGCCTGGAACGACCAGCGGGCAGCGGCCATGCCCTGCACCAGCAGATCGTTGATCTCGACGGCTTCCCGATGCAGCAGCGCGGCGGCCTCGACCTCGACCCGCGCCGCCTCGGCCGAGCGCATCCGGTCGGCCGCTCTCCCGAGCAGCACGCCCAGCACGACCATCGGTACGGCGTGGGCCAGCCAGCCCGTGGCGGTAAAGGACACGCTGCGAACCACCGCCCAGCCGACAATCAAACCAACCGCCACCAGCCCGGCGGCCAGACCCGCGCGACACCCGAACGTGAGCGCCAGCAACGCGATCGGGAACACGTACAGCAGAAAGTACGCATCACCGGGCGACCCCGCGAACACGGTCAGCAGCAGGACGGCGACGTACAGCGCGCTCGCCACGCTGATTGCGATGCGCGCATGCAGCCGGAACCACGGACCGCGCAGCGCCGGCATCGACGGGGACCAGGCCGATTCAGGCATACGCCCAGCAATAGCGCGTGGGCGGGTCGGCGCACAGGGTACAAGGTCCTGTTGTCACTCCGTCCGTCTCGCGAGCGGACGGTCAGGGGCGCCGTCGGTACTCCGGGGACGGCTGCGGCTCCGGCGACACGGACGTGTCGTCGTACACCCAGTTCAACTGGTTGACGACGCCGACCACGCCGTCGACGCGCGAGGTCAGCCTCGCCGCGACCTCTGCCGTACTGCGCTGCTCGACGTCGCCGGACAGCGTCACGACACCGTTCTCGACGCTGATGTCGATGCTGTACGGGTCGTCCCACAGTGCGTGGACGACGACCTCGCGCCGGATCCGCTGCACCAGCCGATCGTCCGGCTCGAGGAACGCCTTCAGCAGATCAGACCTGGTCACGATGCCCACGAGAACGTCGTCATGGGTCACGACCAGCCGGGTGATCCCGCGCGCCGTCATCAACTGCGCCGCCTCGGGAATCGTGGCTCTCTGGTCGATCGTCACCGCGGGATGCGACATTGCCTCAGCGGCCCGCACCGCGGCCGCCTTCGAGCGGGCCGCGCGCCGCCGCTTCCGCAGTACCCTCCGCTCTTGCTTGCGCTGGAACTCCGCCTTGCGGATCAGGTCGGTCTCCGACACCACCCCGGCGATCCCGCCGTACCGGTTCAGCACCGGCACCGCGCTGATGTGATGCGCGGCGAGCAGCGCAACGATCTCCTTGTACGGCGTGTCCTCGCCGACCGTGATCACGTCCCGCGTCATCACGTCCGCCACCTGCAACGGATGCCTCATCGCACCCGACCTCCCCGTCCCGTCGATCCGCCCGTGACACCTCCCACTCCACCGCGACGAGCCACTTCCGACCAGAGCCAACAGGTCCCCCTGCGCCCCAGCCGCCCGGCCGCGGGTCCCGGGCAGGTGGATACGAAGGTCCCGGTCGGTGCAGGCACTGCGCCTCTGCTGAGCCTGCTTCGCGGCACCTCATAGTTTCTGGGCGGACTCGCGGTCCTCGGGGGTGATCGCGAGGTGGCCGATGCGTCGGCTTGTCTGCCGGGCCCGGGCCAGCATCGCCACGCTCGCAACGGCGCCGGTGGCGCCGAGAACGGTCAGCCGGGCGTCGGCTTTGCACAGCCCGAACACCAGCCAGCAACACAGTTCGCCGAAGACGAGAGCCCACGTCGCCTGGGAGATCCCGGTCGGGAACTTCGTCCGGTACGCCGTCCACAACGAAGGCGTGACCTGGACGATCAGCGCGGTGGCGAGCAGCGACCCCAGTCCGATCCGGCCACCGATGACGCCGACGCAGATCAGCAGGCCGACCCAGACGGCGATCAAGCCCGCCGCGCGCCGCCATGCCGTGCCGCGCCGGATCAGCATGACCGCGATCGTGCCCGCCAGCACGCTCGCGGCGGTGGAGGGCAGGCCGGCGGTCCAGTAGCCCGACAGCATGAAGTACACGAACCAGGCCGCGTTGTTGACGCTGGTCAGCGCGGCCCACGACCACGACACACCGGTCGTGTCGCCGGTTGCCCGCAGCTTGAGGATCTGCGGAAGGTACTGCGGGACGCCGAAGAAGGCGGCGGCGATCGGCAGAAGTTCGAGCATGGGGCAAGATTAAGCTCAATTCGCCGAACAGATCGTGCGTATTCATGCCGCCTGGTGGCAACTGGCGATAGATTTCTTGCTGTGGATGCTACTGATCGCAAGATCCTTGCGGTGTTACAAGCCGAGGGTCGCCTGACGGTGACGGAGCTGGCCCAGCGGGTCAGCCTGAGTGCCGCGCCGTGCCACCGCCGGCTGCGCGAGCTGGAGCGTTCGGGGGTGATCTCCGGCTATCGCGCAGTCCTCGATCCGGGCGCGATCGGGCGCGGGTTCGAGGTACTGGTCTCCGTCACGATCAATCGCGAGGACTCGGTGGCAGCCTTCGAGGCCGGCCTGGCCGCGATCGAGGACGTGGTGCACGCGGAGCGGTTGTTCGGTGAACCGGATTACCTCGTCCGGGTGGCGACCGCGGACATCGCCGCCTTCCAGAAGCTTCGCGACGAGAAGCTTGCCCGGCTGCCCGGGGTCCAGCGGATGACGTCGACCATCGTCATGATGCGGGTGGTCGACAACCGCCCACTGCCGACCTGACGTCGAACGCGGCCAACCTGCCGATGTGCTACCGCCCGCGAGCCGGGGCGATCGCTGCCGCACACTCGTCGAGGAAGCGGCGCAATTCGCGGCGGCTCGGGCGCGGATACAGCTCGCCAGCGACGACGAGGTTGTGGATGGCGCCGGCGATGAGGAAGCCGAAAGCCCGGACGTCCACGTCCGGGCGCACGCGGCCCTGCTCCTGTTCGGCGCCAAGGTAGGCGGCGATCGCCTCGTCGAAGGAGTGCGTGAGGCCTGACTCCTGGGTCATTTTCCGCACGCGCGCCTCGAGCGCTTCGTCGTCAATCGCATTGGCTCCGAGCAGCGCGGGCGTCTCCGAGTCCAGCAGAATCGCGGCGTACCGCTCCAGGTTGGCACCCACCGAGCGACGCCCCGACGTCTGGAGCCAGCTTGTCAGGGCGGACGTGAGCTCGGTCAACTCGGCCGTGACGAGCTCGAGAACCAGTTCGTCCCGGTTGGCGAAGAACTTGTAGGGCAGCCCCACCGCACAACCGGCCTCGGCGGCGACGGCGCGCATGGTGAGCGCGTTCGCGCCGTCGCGCTGCACGAGCACCTTCGCCGCCGCGACCAGCGATGCGCGGATGGCATCGACTTCCTCGCTCGTTCGCCGCTTGGTCACCGCTGGGTCACCGCTCCACGCATTCGTCGTCACCGCCAGTCGTGGGACGCAGTGTATCCGCCGACCCGCAACTCCACGCGACAACACCACACTGCTACCCCAGCCGTGGACGTCCGCGGCGTCGGCGCCAGGCGACCGCGCAGCATGAACACTTGTTCATAGTTGACCGCGACTGTTACCGTGAACGTCAGTTCACAGTGAAGGGCTGGTTGTGGTGGGACGTTGGGCAGAGTTCGTGATTCGGTGGCCGCGACTGATCCTCGATACGGCGATCGTGGTGCTCGTGACCGCCGCGATCTTCGCCGCCGGGGTGATGGGCAAGCTGTCCGAAGGCGGCTACAGCGACCCTGCGTCGGAGTCCGCGCGCGAGCTGGCGGCGGAGCGGTCCCACTTCGGGAACTGGTCGGTCGACGTGATCGCGATCTATTCGTCTGACACGCAGACGGCACAGGACGCCGGGTTCGTCGCGGCCGTCAGGTCGGTCGTCGACGGCCTGCCCGACGATCTCGTCGACACCGTTGTGCCCTACTACGACGACAGGACACCGTCCGCGGGACTCGTCAGCACCGACGGCCGAGCGGCACAGGTGCTGATCTCGCTAGCAGGTGACGACCAGGACGACTTCATCAAGAACTACGACAGCCTGAGGCCGTACCTCGTTGCCGACGGGCTTCGGCTCGACCTGGCCGGGAACTACGCCGTCTACAGCGACGTCAACACGATCACCGCGGAAGACCTCGCGCGAGCGGAGCTGGTGTCGCTGCCGCTGGTCGTCATCCTCGCCCTGTTCATCTTCGGCAGTGTCACCGCCGCGCTGATGCCGGCCCTCGTTGGGCTGGCCGCCACCGTAGGAGCTCTCGCGATGGTGCGGGTGATCGCCGGGCCGACAGAGGTCTCGGTGTTCTCGGTGAACGTCGTGACGCTGCTCGGCATCGGACTCGCGGTCGACTACGCGTTGTTCGTCGTCAGCCGATTCCGCGAGGAACTCGCCGTGGACGCGGACGTCGAGCGGGCGCTTCGCGTGACCCTCGGGACCGCCGGGCGCACGGTGCTCGTCTCGGGAGCGACCGTCTCGCTGGCATTGTCCAGTCTGCTGCTGTTCCCGCAGACCTTCATCCGCAGCGTGGCGTACGGCGGGATCGCGGCGGTGCTGGTGGCGATGGCTGCCACCTTGGTGCTGCTTCCCGCCGTACTGCGCTTGCTCGGACCGCGCATCAACTGGGGACGGATCCGCCTTCCTCGCAGCCGCACGAGGCAACCCTGGGTCCGGATCGCCCGGACTGTCATGCGACGACCGGTGGTCACGGTCGTCAGCCTAGGAGCCGTTCTGATCCTGGCCGCGGTTCCACTCCTCGACGCACGCTGGGCCGGCGTCGACCATCACGTCCTGCCGCCGACGGCTCCGGCCCACGTGGCCGCCGAGCGGCTACGGGACTTCGGCCCGGAGTCCTCCACCGCGAACGTCCTGCTGCAGCGCATGGACGATCAGCACGCCACGGCGTACATCGACGAGCTCGGCGCGATCCCCGGCGTACGGTCGGTGGAGGTTCTCACGAAGCAGGACGACACTCAGCTGCTCCGGATCACCTGGCTGGGCGAGAGCCAGAGCGAGCGATCCCAGGAGCTCGTGCGCGCAGTCAGAGGCCTTCGTCCGGCGTCCGGCGAAGTACTGGTCGGCGGACTGACCGCCGACACCGTCGACCTGGTCGATTCGATCGGCTCGCGGCTCCCGTGGATGGGCCTGTATGTCGTGGGCGCCATGGCGATCCTGCTCTTCCTCGCGTTCGGCTCGCTGCTGCTTCCCCTGAAAGCCGTCGCGATGAACCTGCTGTCTCTCGGAGCGTCGTTCGGCGTCGTGGCCTGGATCTTCGTCGACGGACGCCTCACCGATGCCCTCGGCTACCGACCACAAGGCTTCCTCGACGCCACCAACCCCGTTCTGATGCTGGCAGTCCTCATCGGCCTGTCGATGGACTACGAACTGTTCTTGCTCTCCCGGATCCGCGAGGAATGGAACCGCACCGGCGACAACAACCACGCCGTACTGGCCGGCGTCCGGTCGACCGGGCGCATCATCACCAGCGCCGCGCTGCTCCTGGCCGTCGTGATCGGCGCCTTCGCAACGAGCGGGCTCGTGTTCATGAAGGAGCTCGGCATCGGAATGCTGGTCGCCCTACTGGTGGACGCGACGATCGTTCGGCTGCTGCTTGTCCCCGCGTCCATGACACTCCTCGGACGGTGGAACTGGTGGGCACCCCTCCGCCTGACGCGCTGGTGGCTTCGGTACGGCCTGAAGGACGCAGCGCCGGTCACACCACGCCAGGACTCACCCTCGGCCGAAGGCGAGTCCGTCGATGTCGTGGCCTACCGCCGGCGTTGATCCGGCGCTGTCACAAGAGCGGCGGTCAGCAGGTGGTGCGTGCGGGTTTGCCTGCGAAGCGATCGGTCACCCACTTGAGGATGTCCGGCATCGCGCCGTCGTCGATCCCGGTACTCCACTGCGTCGTGTCGTGATCCAGCCCTGGGTAGACCCGGTAGTCCAGGCGCGTCCCCACAGCGCACAGTCGCCGCGCGATGTCGTCGGTCTCACCACGAGGGATCACCGCGTCCGACGTACCTTGAAGGAGCAGAACAGGACCTCCGATTGGACGACGCCCGACGGTGTTGTTCTCGAGGAACTTCGCGAAACGCGGGTCCACCCAGTACGCCGGACTCACCAGTTGCTCGCCGCTGAGATGGGCGTAGGCGGCCGTGACGACGCCCAGGCATCCGGTCTTCGTCAGCCCCAGACACTTCCCCACCGCGAACGCCTCGGCAGCGAGCAACTTGGCCGGATCGACCTTGGGATCACCATGCTGGGCACCGGCGATCAACAACGGTACGAATCCGCCGAAACCTGGCGTGGTGGCGACGCGCTCGGCGATCGCCGGAAGGTTCGCGGCCGGTGCGGTGATGACGGCCCCCAGGTACCCGGGCGCCGGATCGGTGCGTTGGACCTCTCCGACTGCGAGTCCGATCCCGCCTCCTTGCGAGTGACCCCACAGCACCCAGCGACGCGACAGGTGCGGCACGGCAGTCCGTGCAGCGCTGATTGCATGCAGCACATCGTTGCTACCGGCTACTTTGTTTCCGAGCTCATGCCTGCCGTCCGTGCCGAGGCCCGCGTAGTCAGGGGCAACGACCGCGAAGCCTGCCCGGACGAACTTCATCATCTGGTCGCCGTGATACAGATCCCGCATCAACGACGGTGCGCATGGCGTACCGACACCACTCGCGCCATGAGCATTCACCACAACAGGCCAGCCTGCAACTCCCACTGGCATTCGACTCCGCAGTATGTATCCTCGCTGGTCGCCGCGCTGACCGGAGACGACAGACCTGCGAAGGCGAGTCCGGCCATGACCGCCGTGGCTGCGATTCGCCGCATTGGAACCTCCTGTTCGGAATGAGTTCGACGTCCGGAGGACACGGCGAATTCACCGCTTGTGACAACTCTTCGGTGTGTTTGACGTCATACCGGACAATTGCCGCCGGATGCCGCCGCTCGGCGAGCCAAGGGCCGGTTCAATCACGACGGGATCGAGCCGAACAGCACCTCCGGCCGACCTTCGAACCAGACGTTGCGGATCGTCATGATCCGGATTCGCCACAGGTCGGCATCGACGGCGTCGCGGACCAACTCGACGTCATAGGTGTTCTTGAGCAGCAGAAACTCATCGGGCGCGGCTGCGCGGACATGCCGGGCCTCGACCAGCGCCCACAGCGTGGCCTTGTCCCCATCGACCGCCGGGCGTGGATTCGTGACCGTGTGCGTCTCTTCGATACTCATTGACGAATGCGATTCTCCAGCTGGACAGGTAGCCGGTCGCGGCCCCGACGCAAAATCATCATCGGTCACGCTGAAACCAGCATCGGCGGTCCGCCGTGGAACGCTGCAAATCAGCTGGAGGCAGGAACCGGTCCACACTTCCGCAATGCGGTGGTGAATTGCCGTGTTCCCGGTCGGTAATTTTCGATGCCCACAATAGCCGACGATGTGCAGCAGCGAGGTCGCTCGACGGTACGCCGGCAGCCAGATTTCGATGGGATCGCGACAACCTCGCTCTGGCGGCCGCTGCGAAGCACGCGGTGCCGCGCATTGTGAAGGCGAATCCAGGATCTGTCGGCGTTCGTCTGACACCGATCCTCCCGTGGAGCCTCACAAGGTCAGGAGTTCCTCGTGCGAAGATTTGCCCCGGAAACCATCCCCTTCCGACGACTTCTCGATTCCACCCGCCGTTGGACCGTGCTGCTGACCGCAGCAGCTGCCGTGGCGGCAACACTCACACTCACGTCGGCGACCGCCACAGCGGCGCCGGCAACTCCGGATTTCGGTGCCGCGATCGACGGGTACGCGGCGTACGACGGCCAGGACACCTGCGATCCGACCATCAAGCCCGGCGTTCGAGGTTTCCGTAGCCTCCTGAACGAAGCGTATGGAACCCACACCGGGTACATCACGCGCGAGTGCAGCGCAAGCGGTACGAGCGAGCACAAGGAAGGCCGAGCGCTCGACTACATGCTGAACATCAACGACTCCGGCCAACGTGCCATCGCCAACGACATCCTGAGCTGGCTGCTCGCCACCGACCGGTACGGGAACAAGCACGCCAACGCCCGCCGGCTCGGCATCATGTACATGATCTGGAACCGGCAGATCTGGAAGTCCTACCAGGCATCCTCAGGATGGCAGCCCTACACCGGGAACAACCCGCACACCGACCACATCCACTTCAGCTTCAGCTGGAAGGGAGCTTCCAAGCAAACCACCTGGTGGACTGCGACGCCGATACCGGAAACTCCTCGCGGAATGGTCGAGCTCGCGGCCGGCGAGCTCACTCGGGACGGCCGCTCCGACCTGCTGGCCGTCGAGCACGACACCGGCAAGCTGTGGCTCTACCCCGGACGAGCACGGGCGGCGCGTTCGGCGGCCGGACCGAGATCGGGTCCCACGGCTGGGACCAAATGCATGATTTGATCGTCGGCAGATTAACCGCGACGGGTACGACGACCTGATCGCCTCCGATTCGGCCACCGGCAAACTGTGGCTCTATCCAGGTACCGCGGCCGGCGGCAGCTTCGGCGCACGTGTCGAGATCGGATCGAGCGGCTGGAACCACATGAGCAGTCTCACCGCCGGCGACTTCAACCGCGACGCTTACCCCGACCTGGCCGCGGTCGACGACACCACGGGCAAACTGTGGCTCTATCCGGGAACCGCTACCGGTGGCGCGTTCGGGCAACGAGTGGAGATCGGATCCCAGGGGTGGGAGCGGATGCATGACCTGACGACCGGGCGATTCAATCGCGACGGCTACGACGACCTGATCGCTGTGGACTCGGCCACCGGCAACCTCTGGCTCTACCCCGGAACGGCGGCCGGCGGATCCTTCGGCGCACGAGTCGTCATCGGCGCAGGTGGTTGGAACGGCATGAGCGACCTGGTCGGTGCCGAGTTCACCCGCGACAGCTACCACGACCTGATCGCCGTCGACTCGTCCACCGGAAAGCTCTGGCTCTACCCCGGAACGACAGCAGGCGGCAGTTTCGGCGCACGCAAGGAAATCGGCTCCAACGGCTGGTAGCCACCAGCTCTCGTCGGCCGACGTAGGCATCGACGAGATTCGTCAGCCGATGCACACCGTGGCGCAGGGCGATCGGCCGCCCTGCGCCACGTCGTCGCTTCGCCCTGCCGACCGCGTCAGTGCCGCGAGGCATCGATCCAGAGGCGGCGCGGTCCACTGCCGGTGGTGCCGAGTTTGTCGTCACGGTTGCGAAGCGAACAGCGCTCGAGAGACAGGCAGCCGCAGCCGATGCAGTCGGTGAGTTTGTCGCGGAGCCGGATCAGCTGCTTGATCCGCAGATCCAGGTCGGCCTGCCAAGCCGTCGACAGCCGCTCCCAGTCCTCTTGGGCCGGAGCCTTGTCGACCGGCAACTGGGCGAGCGCCTCGCCGATCTCCCGCAGCGGGATGCCGACGCGCTGGGCAACGCGAATGAACGCGATCCGACGCAGCGTGTGCCGGGCGAACCGTCGCTGGTTCCCTGCGGTCCGACGGCTCTGGATCAGGCCGCGCTCCTCGTAGAAATGCAGCGTCGTCACCGTCACGCCGGCGCGCTTGGCGACCTGCCCGATCGTCAGTTCAGCGTTGGGATCCAGCATCCGCCAACCATAGCTTGACCTCAGGTTAACCCGAGGTTCGATGATGACGTCATGGCTCTTGGAACCACCGGATCACGGGTCGCCGGCCGACGCGAATGGCTCGGTCTCGCCGTGCTGCTGCTGCCCGCACTGCTGGCCTCGCTCGAACTGACGATCACCCACCTCGCCCTGCCCGCGATCGGCCGTGACCTGAACGTGTCCAGCACGCAGCTGCTGTGGATCGTCGACGGGTACGCGTTCCTGCTCGCCGGCACCTTGGTCGTGATGGGGGCACTGGGCGACCGGATCGGGCGTCGGCGGCTCCTGCTCGGTGGTGCGATCGCGTTCAGCGTGCTGTCGACGTTCGCGGCGTACGCCCCGAACCCGGAGATCCTCGTCGCGACCCGGGCTCTGCTCGGTGTCGCGGGCGCGACGCTGATGCCATCGGTTCTCGCCCTCACCACCGCGCTGTTCACCGAGCCGCGCCAACGCACTCAGGCAGTCGGAATCGTCATCGCCGCAGTCTCGGCCGGCACCGCGATCGGGCCACTGGTCGGCGGCTGGCTGCTCGACCACTTCTGGTGGGGATCCGCATTCCTGCTGCCCATCCCGCTGATGCTCGTCCTCGTCGTCATCGGACCCGCGACCTTGCCCGAGCACAAGGAACCCACTGAGCGCAGACTCGACCTGCCGAGCGCTGCACTCTCCATCGCCGCCGTGCTCGCGACCGTGTACGGGCTCAAGAAAATCGCCGCGGCCGGGCCGGACCTGCCCGCGCTCGCGGCCCTCGCGGCCGGGCTGGTGCTCGCTGCGGTGTCCGTCCGCAGACAGCGAAGGCTCGCCGATCCCTTGATCGACCTGCGGCTTTTCAGCGGACCACGGTTCACCGCGGCCACCCTCACCCTGGTCGTCGGGATCTTCGTGCTCTGGGGAACCAACTACGCCGTCGCCCAACACCTGCAACTGGTCGCCGGCCTCGATCCCTTGACCGCCGGGTTGTGGACGGCACCGGCCGCGGTCGGCGTGATCGTCGGCTCGCTCGGCGCGACCCGACTCGCCCGCACGGTCCCCGCCGGACGCATCATCGGCGGCGGGATGCTGCTGTCCACAGCAGGGTTCGTGACGATCACCTGGATAGAACCGGCAACTCCCCTGCCCCTTCTCGCCGGCGCGATGGTCCTGGTCTCCGCCGGCCTTGGACCGACAATGGCACTCGCCACCGACATCATCGTCGGCAGCTCACCGCCCGGACGGACCGGTGCGGCATCAGCCATCGCCTCGATCGCACCGCAACTGGGCGGCGGCCTCGGCATCGCAATCCTCGGCAGCATCATCACCGCCGGCTACCGCGCCTCCATGCGCAACACCACGGGATCCGCCGCCGACAACCTGACCGCCGCCGTCACCACCGCGGCAACCCTGCCCACCACCGAAGCCACCGCCCTCCTCACCGCCGCCCGCGCAGCCTTCACGAACGCCTTCAGCATCAGCGCCCTGGTAGCAGCGGCCCTCACGATGCTCACCGCCTTCGCAGGCTTCGCCGTCCTCAGACGTCAGTGACCCTCGTACGGCGAGAGCACTCTCCATCGTGCGTGCGCTGACGGGTCCAGAAAGAACGAGAGGCCCTCCAGGCAAGCTACTTCAACTCGGCCGATGTCTTTCCCAGGAGGCGGCGGGCGACGATGAGTTGCTGGATTTGCTGGGTGCCTTCGAAGATGTCGAGGATCTTGCTGTCCCGGGCCCACTTCTCCAGCAGGTGGTGTTCGGAGTAGCCGAGCGGGCCGGTGAGTTCAACGCAGCGCAGTGTGATGTCGTTGGCGGTGCGGCCGGCTTTGGCTTTGGCCATGGAGGCTTGAAGTGAATTTGGCCGGCCGTTGTCGGCCATCCAGGCGGCCTGAAGGGTGAGGAGGTAGGCCGCTTCCCAGTCGGCTTCCATGGCAAGGTACGTCGCGGCCGCGGCGGACTGCTGGTGCGGCGGGCGGTCGTAGTCGACCTGTACGCCGGCGTCGGCCAGCAGGTCGCGGGTGAGTTCGAGGGCGGCACGCGCGCAGCCGACCGCCATCGCGGCGACCAGCGGGCGAGTGTCGTCGAAGGTCTGCATGGCGCCCGCGAATCCTTTGTCGATCTCGGCGGAGCCGAGCAGGTTCTCGACCGGTACGCGGCAGTTCTCGAAGCGAATGGTGGCGGTGTCCGAGGCGCGGATGCCGAGCTTGTGGTCCAGGCGCTCGACGGTCATCCCCGGTGTGTCCTTCATGACCACGAACGACTTGATCGCGGCCCGGCCGAGCGACCTGTCGAGCGTCGCCCAGACGACGACCGCGTCGCAGCGCCCGCCCGCGGTGACGAAGATCTTCTCGCCGTTCAGGACATACGCGTCACCGTCGAGCCGGGCGGTTGTCCGGATGCTCGCCGAGTCCGAGCCGCAGTCCGGCTCGGTGATCGCCATCGCGGCCCACACGCCGTCGAAGCGCTGCAACTGTTCCTCGGTTGCCAGCGACGCGATCGCCGAGTTGCCCAGACCCTGCCGCGGCATCGACAGCAGCAGGCCGACATCGCCCCAGCACATCTCCATGATCGACAGCACCGACGAGAGGTTCGACCCGTTCACCACCTCACCCTCGGCGGCAGCGGTTCGCCGTACGCCGGACGCACCGGCGCCGGAACCGGTGCCCGAGGCACCCAATCCGTCGACCATCGCGGCCAGCATGTCGAGCTCGACCGGGTACTCGTGCTCGGCCAGGTCGTAGCGGCGAGAGTTCGGCCGGAGCATCTCGGCCGCAACCTGATGCGCCTGGTTGACGAAAGCGCGGAACTTCCGCGGGACTTCGAGGTTGATCATCAGACGAGCACCACGCCTTCCATCACGCCGACGGCCCGCAGATCGCGGTACCACCGCTCCACCGGATGCTCCTTTACGAACCCGTGCCCGCCGAGCAGCTGGACGCCGTCGGTCCCGATCCGCATGCCGTGCTCGGCGCACAACCGCCGCGCGAGCGCGACCTCGCGCGCGAACGGCAGCCCCTGCGACGCCCGCGACGCGGCCCGGTACGTCACCAGCTTCATGCCTTCGAGTTCGATGCCGATGTTCGCGACCATGAACGCCACCGACTGCCGATGACTGATCGGCTCGCCGAACGCCTCCCGTGAGTTCACGTACGGCGTGACGTAGTCGAGCACTGCCCGCGCCGTACCCGACGCGAGCGCGCACCAGCCGAGCCGCGACAGCCGCACGCAGTCGGCGTAATCGTCCACCGTGCCGAGCGGGACGGCCGGCACGTTCTCGAGCAGCACCCGGCTCAGCGATGCGGCCCGCAATCCCATCGACGGCTCGGCCTCGATCGTCACGCCCGGGTGGTCGGGCTCCACGACGAACAACCGCGGCCCCTCGTCGGTCTGCGCACCGATCACGAACAGCTCCGCCTCGGCCGCCCGCGGCACCAGCGATTTCACGCCGTTCAGCAACCCGCTCCGAAACCGCGTCTGCAACGAAAACGGATCGAACAGCGCTTGCGGCTCGAGCAGCGCGAGCGCCGCAGGCGGTACCGACGAGCCCGTGAACGCGGGCAGGTACGTCGCCTGCTGCTTCTCATCGCCCCACAGCGAGATCGCCGTACTCACCGCCGACGGCGCCAGGCACGCGACCGCCTGCCCCATGTCGCCGTGGGCGAGCGCTTCGGCGACCAGGACACCGGTCATCGCAGACCGGTCGGTGACGATGCCGCCGAGGTCCTCGGGGATTTCGAGCAAGGTCAGGCCCAGCTCCGCGGACGACTCCAGAACCTTCGGGTCGGTCGTGCAGGCGGTGTCCGCGGCCGCGGCCGCGGGTCGCAGTACGTCGGCGGCGAACTCACGCACGACCTCGACCATCAACTGCTGATCCTCGGTGGGGGTCAGGTCGAACCGCCCGCTCCCCTGAGCCGCCGGCAGCCGGGCGGGCGCCGCCTGCTGTGCGACCGCGGCAAAGCGCCGCGAGAGCGCGCCCGCCGTCCGGAATCCGGTCTTGGTCGCCTCGAAGACCGCCCGCTCGGCGGGCTTGCGCAACCCGAACCGATCGATCACCCGGGACTGCGCCAGCTTGTTCAGCCAGGCCACGCCGAACCCGATCGCGTCCCGCCTGGTCCGCTCCTGAAGGCTCATGCGGCCTACTGTAAACCGAAGTTACAACTCAGGTCACGTCTGGTCTCAGGGTTGATAGCCTGTCGCCCACCGGAGCGAGGGGTGGGCGAGGATGAGGGTCGCGGTCGTCGGGGCCGGCGGATGGGGCGAGCACCACGCGCGCATCTTCGCGCGTCGTCAAGACACCGAGCTGGTGGCAGTGGCCGGCCGGACGCCGGAGCGCACCCGGGCCAGGGCGGAGAAGTACGGCGCCACGCCGTACACCGATCTCGCGCTGATGATGGAACGCGAGCGCCCGGATCTCGTCACGGTCTCCCTGCCGAACGAGGACCACTACGACGCCACCCTGCAGCTCGTCCGCACCGGCGTACCGCTGCTGGTCGAGAAACCGCTCGTGTTCGACCTGGCCGAGGCCGACACGCTGCTCGCCGAGGCCGGCGATCGCTTCTTCGCGGTCAACTTCAACCACCGGTACGCCGAGCCCGTGCAGCGCGCGAAGGCGCTGATCGACGCCGGCGAACTGGGTGAGCCGGTCTTCGCGACCTGGCGATTCGGCGGCGAAGCGAACCGCGGCCATTCTCCGCACGCGAATCTGATCGAGACCCAGTGCCACGGTTTCGACCTGCTCGAACACCTCGTCGGCCCGATCACCGCGGTGTCCGCACACATGACCGACAAGACGTACGGCGCGTTCAGCACGGTGGCGCTGGCGCTCGACTTCGAGAACCGGGCGGTCGGCACGATGCTCGGCTCGTACGACTCGTCGTACGCCTATCCCGACACCCAACGCATCGAGATCAACGGCACCGAGGGCCGTCTCGTCATCCACGACACCGTGCGCGCGCTGACGTTCTCCAAGGCCGGTGATCCGGTCGAGCAGGTCTGGCACTCGACGTACTTCGACGACGAGGCACGCAACTTCGCGGGGACGTTCGACCGGCACGTCGACGCACTGCTGACCGCACTCCGCGCGGGCGACCCGCCGCCGGTCCACGCGCGCGCCGGCCGCCGCGCGCTCGAGCTGGCCCACGCCGCGATCGAGTCCCACGACACCGGGCGAAAGGTGAGATCCAACCCATGGACCGGACCAACGAACTCGTAGCGCGCCTCTTCCACAACACCACCGCGTAGCCGACCGAACGGCGGTACAGCCTGCCCGCCGAGTACCTTCCCGTCCTCGCCGACCCGGATGACGCGAACACCCTGCGGCGGTACGCCACGGATGCGGGATTCCGGGAGGTGGATGTGCTGCCGTTCCAGACGACGTACTTCCAGTTCTACCGACTCATCCCGTGAGCGCGTCGGCCTTCGCCTGGAGGTAGCGCTGCTCCGGGAGACTCGTCGTACGGCGGGCCGCGGCGACGTAATGTTCGCGGGCCTTGGGGGTGTCGCCGAGTCGCTCGTACAAGTGGGCGCGGACCGCGTCGAGCCGGTGGGTTTCGCTGATCTGCTTGTCGTCCTCGATGGTCGCAAGCAGATCCAGCCCGGCTTGCGGTCCCTCGACCTGAGCGAGCGCGATCGCGCGGTTGAGCGTGACCATCGGGTTCGGCTGGATCTTCTCCAGGACCCCGTACAGCGCGAGGATCTGCCGCCAGTCGGTCTCGTCCGCGCTCGGCGCCTCGGCGTGGACCGCCGCGATCGCCGCCTGCAGCTGGTACGGGCCGGCCGCGCCGCGCTTCAGCGTCTCGTAGATGAGCTCGGCGCCCTCCGCGATCTGGTCGCGGTCCCACAACGTGCGGTCCTGCTCGTCGATCGGCACCAGGCTGCCGTCCGCGGTCGTCCGTGCCGCGCGGCGCGAGTCAGTCAGCAGCATCAGCGCGAGCAGACCGGCGACCTCGCCGTCGTCGGGCAGCGCCGCACGCAGCATGCGCGTCAGCCGGACCGCCTCGGCGGTCAGCTCGACCCTCTGCAGATCGGCGCCCGAGCTCGCCGTGTACCCCTCGTTGAAGATCAGGTACAACACCTGCAGGACCACCCGCAGTCGCTCGCCGCGCTCCTCCTCCGGCGGCATCTCGAACCGGCTGCCGGCCTGCTTGATGCTCTTCTTCGCCCGGCTGATCCGCGGCGCCATCGTTGCTTCCGGCACCATGAACGCGCGGGCGATCTCGGCCGTCGTGAGACCGCCGACCGCACGCAGCGTCAGCGCGACCTGCGACGCCGGCGTGACCGCCGGGTGGCAGCACAGGAACAGCAGGGTCAGCGTGTCGTCGCTGTCCGGCAGCTGGTCGACATCCGCGGCGGGCGCGACCAGCTCGTCAGGACCGGCCATCGCGGCGAGATTGTCCTCGCGCCGGCGGCGAGCGTTCTCGCTCCGGAACGCGTCCATCAGCCGGCGCGTAGCGACCGTGATCAGCCAGCCACGTGGATTCGCCGGCACCCCATCCGCCGGCCACTGCGTCGCCGCCGCCAGCAACGCCTCCTGGACAGCGTCCTCACACAGATCGAACTGCCCGTGCCGCCGCGCCAGAAACCCCAGCACCTGCGGCGCCAACTCCCGTAACAGCCCCTCCACATCCACCCCGCCGAGCCTACGCGCCCACCCCGGGCGTGACAGCTCGACAGGACGTATCGACCCTCCGACGCCGGTCGCGCGGCAGTCTGAGCGTGCCATCGCGACGGTCAGCCGGACACGTCCTGACAAGCTGTCACGCAAACGCCCACCCGGACCACTTGCTGACCTGGATGACGATGACCGGGCCGCCCGGTGGAGCAGTCTCGTACTGCGGGTACTTGGCGGTCAGCAACTCGATCGCCGCCGGGTGCTCGGGTAGCACACTGGCTGTCCCGTCCACCCGGACCCACCACAGGTGGGTCCAGTCCTCGTCGTACTCGTCCACCAGCACAGCGACCTGCTCGTGCGCGGCGATGTTCCGCAGACGCTTCAGGGCGGTCGTGGTTTTCGGCTTCTGATCGACGGCGATGTAGAGCTCGTCCCCGTGTACGGCGTACGTCACCGGGACCAGATGCGGTCGCACGTCCTCCCCCACGGTCCCCAACCGCCCCACCCGAGCAGCCGCCACCCGCCCCCGGCACCCCGCCTCGTCCAACCGCACCTCCTGACCCTAACCTGCGAACCGCCGCCGGGTGGGTCAGCGTTGGAGGTGCTTGAGGGTCAGGGCGGGAAGCTTGCGGGTCAGCGGACCGATCAGTGAGGCGTCGCGGAGGGCGGTGCGGGCAGCCAGGTGGCCGCAGGCGCCGTGGACGCCGCCGCCGGGGTGGATCGCGGAGCTGCCGAGGTAGAGGCCGTCGACGAAGGTGCGGGGGCTGCCGAGACCGATCGTCGGGCGGAAGATCAGCTGCTGGTGGAGCTGCATCGTGCCGCCGCCGACCGCGCCGAGCCCGAGCGCGGCGTTACCGGCTTCGAGCGCGGACGGCCGCTGCAGGTCGCGGGAGATGATCAGGTCACCGAATCCGGGCGCGTACCGCTCGATCGCCCGCTCCATCCGGCCGGCCAGCTTCTCCGCGGAACCGTCGTCCGCGACCCCGCGCGGTAGGTGCGCGTACGCCCACACGGCCTCAGTACCTTCCGGTGAGCGCGACGGGTCGGACTTCGTGGTCTGACCGATCAGCAGGAACGGCTGCGCCGGCACCCGCCCGGTGTCCAGATCGGCCGACACATGCACCAGCTCGTCGGCCGTCCCGCCCAGGTGGACGACCCCGGCCGATCGCGCCTCGGCCGAGAGCCACGGGATCGGCCCGGTCAGCCGGAAGTTCAGCTTGACCGTCGGGTAGTCCCATTCGAACCGCTCTTCCAGGTCGCGCCGCAAGCCGCCCGGAAGCATTGCCTCAGGCAACAACTCCCGATAGAGCATCGGAGCCGACGTATCCGCCACCACGGCCCGCTCGACGGCGACCGTCTGCCCGGCAGCCGTCCGTACGGCGGTCACCCGGCCGCCGGACACGTCAAGGCCCGACACCGGCGTGTCCGCGACGAGCAACGCGCCCGCCCGCTCGGCCCGCTGAACCAGCGCACCGGAGAACGCCGACGAGCCACCGGCAGCGACCGGGAAACCGACGTCCTGGGCCAGCATCGCGAGCAGCCAGCCCATCGTCCCGCTCACGGCACCGGACAGCGACGCGTCGGCGTGCATGGCGTTCCCGGCGATCACTGCGGGACCGTGCCGCCCGTCGAACAGCTCCTGGCCCATCCGGTGCATCGGCATCGCCATGAACCGCGCGAACCGCAGCAACTCCCCCGCCGACCCGAGCTTCCGCGCCAGCTGAACACCCGGCACGACCGGCGGCCAGGTGGTGAGCAGCGCCTTCAGCAGCGGCTCGCGGATCGAGATGTACTGCTGGTACAGCCGCAACCACGCGTCACCGTCGCCGGGATGCTCCGCACCGAGCGACTTCGCGGTGTCCTCCGGGTCCGGATGGACGGCGGCCGCCGTACCGTCGGTGTCCAGGAGATGGACGAGCGGCAGCGGCGCATGCGCCCACTTGAGCCCGAACTTCTCCAGCTCCAGCGCCCGGATCACCGGAGACGCGACCCCGAGTGGGTAGTTCGAACTGAAACGATCACTGATCCAGCCGCCGTCCTCGGTCGACCGGACAGCGCCGCCGAACGTGTCGGCGGCCTCCAGCACCAGCACGTCCCAGCCGGCGTCGGCGAGCGTGATCGCGCTCACCAACCCGTTCGGTCCCGAACCGATCACGACGGCGTCAACACTGCGCGGGAGCATGGTTCGAGCCTAACGCGACCTGGATCGGATCTCCCGCAGGAGGGCGGTGACCTCGCGGGCGCGCCCGATCATCGCCGGATCGACCATCCGTCCGTCGGGCAGCACGACCACGCCGCCGTCCGCAACCTCGGCCTTCTCGGCGGCCGCGAGCAACGCCTCCGCCGCCTCCACCTGGGCCGAGGTGGGGGTGAACGCCGCGACGATCGGAGCGAGCTGTCGCGGATGGATGGCGGTCCGCCCCACGAAGCCGAGCGCCCGCCCCTCCTCCGACGTACGGCGCAGTCCGTCGAGATCGTGCACATGCGGATAGACCGACATCATCGGTGCGCCCAGACCGGCCGCCCGCGACGCCGACACCAGCCGGCCACGCGCCCACACCAAACCTTCCGGACCGTCGACGCCCAAAGCACTCGACAGATCGGCCTCGCCGAGCGCGACCGCAACCACCCGCGGATCGGCGGTCGCGATCTCGAACGCGCGCTCCAGCCCCAGCGGCGACTCGATCAGTGCGGTGATCCTTGCCGAGGGCACCTTTTCCAGGACCGCGTGGACATCGGCCGCGCTCTCCACCTTCGGTATCCGCAGCCGGACCTCGGGTACGGCGCGGATCGCGGCCAGGTCGTCCTCGATCCACGGCGAGGTCAGTGCGTTGACCCGAATCTCGACCCGGTCCCGAGCATTCGCCGCGACCCAGGCCACCGCCCAGCCACGCGCGTCCGCCTTGTCGGCGACCGGTACGGCGTCCTCGAGGTCGAACACCACGAGGTCGGGGCCCGCGGCAACAGCTTTCGCGAACCGGTCCGGGCGGTTGGCCGGCACATACAGCGCGGTCAGCACCTCACACCACTCCGGCCTCGCGCAACGCCGCCAGCTGCTCGGGCGTGACGCCGATCTCGGCCAGCACCTCGTCGGTGTTCGCGCCGTGCGGACGGCCCGCCCACTTGATCGACCCCGGCGTCTCGGACAGCCGGAACAGGACGTTCTGCATCTGCACCGGCCCACCGAGCTCATCGTCGTCCACGCTGGTGATCGTCCCGAGCGCGGCGTACTGCGGGTCGGTCATGATGCCGCGGATGTCATGCACCGGCCCGACTGCGGCCTCGGCCTTCTCGAACTCGGCCATCACCTCGTCGAGCGGCCGCTGCGCGATCCACGATCCGACCGCATCGTCGAGCTCGTCGGCGTGCTGCGCACGCTCCCGCCCGGTCGCGAACCACGGCTGCGCGACCAGATCCGGCCGCCCGACCAACGTCACGACCCGCTCGGCGATGCTCTGCGAGCTCGTCGACACCGCGACCCAGCGGCCGTCGAGCGTTCTGTAGACGTTCCGCGGGGCGTTGTTCGACGAGCGGTTCCCCAGCCGCGGCTGCACGTACCCGGTCTGCTGGTACGCCGTGATGCCGCCGCCGAGCATCATCAGGATCGGCTCGATGATCGCCATGTCGATCACCTGCCCGGATCCGGACCGCTCACGCTCGTGCAGCGCGACCAGCACCGCGTAGGCCGTGGCGAGCGCGGTGATCCCGTCCGCGAGGCCGAACGGCGGCAGCGTCGGTGGACCGTCCGGCTCACCGGTGACCGCGGCGAACCCGCTCATCGCCTCGGCCAGCGACCCGAACCCGGGCCGCCGGGACCACGGACCGACCTGGCCGAATGCCGTCACCCGCGCGATCACCAGCCGCGGGTTCGCCTCCAGCAGCACGTCCGGACCGAGACCCCAGCGCTCCAGCGTGCCGGGCCGGAAGTTCTCGACCAGGACGTCGTTCTCCCGGACCAGCGCGAGGAACACGTCGCGCCCCCGGGACAGGTCCAGCGTGGCGAGCCGCTTGTTCCGGCCGAGGGTCTTGAACCAGAGCCCGACGCCGTCCTTCGAGGCGCCGTGCGTGCGCGCCGCGTCCGGCCGGGCCGGGTGCTCGATCTTCGTGACGTCGGCGCCGAAGTCGCCCAGGAAGGTCGCTGCCAGCGGTCCCGCGAACAGCGTCGCCGCCTCCAGCACCTTCACCCCGTCGAGAGGAGCAGGTCTCATTCCGCGCACCTGAACCCGATGTTCGGCGAGCGGTCCAGGCCGCCGCCGGTCAGCACCAGCTTGAAGCTGACGTCCGGCTCCTGCGGCCCGCCGTCGGCGTACCAGTCGGAGCCCTCCGCCCGGTAGTGCGAGCCGCCCTTGAGGATGCAGAACCGGCTGCGGCCGTCGCGATGTTCGCTCTCGGTCAGGTTCCACACCAGGGGCTCCCGGCGCACGAACTCGTCGGCGAGCGCGGCGACCTGCCACTCGTCCTCACTCGGCAGCCGGCCGCCCCGCCACGCGGCGTAGGCCCGCGCGTCCGGGAGGTCGACGTACGTCACCGGCTCGTCCTCGGTGCCCGGAACCGGCGCGCCGTCGACCCAGTGCTTCAGGAAACGGTTCGCGACGAGTGGCCGGTAGCCGGTCGCCACCAGGAACTCGGCGTACTGCGCATTCGTCACCTCGCTGACCGCGACCTTGCCGCCGGGCAGCGACACCTCACGCTGCACCGTCTGCATGTCGTGCAGTCGTGGAGGCAGCGGCTTCCACTCCTCCACGTACGGCGCGGTGTCGTACAGCCCGGTCTCCCGGCGCCGGTGCCGCACGGTCAGCGTCCGCTCCCCCGCCGGTACGTCGACCGTCGGGCCGAGGTCCGCGGGACCCGGCGCCGGCGGCGGCACGACCCGCTCCGCCGGGCGCATCGGGAACGCGGACTCGTTGACGTGCGGCCGCGGCATCGTCCCGAGCCGGCGGGCGGTGGCGCGGCACGAGGCGCCGGCGGTCGCGCCGACGCGGACGATCCCGGTGACGCCACGCCCCGGCACGGTCAGGTGGACGCCCTCGTCGTCCGCGGTGATCGGCACGCCCGACGTCACGTCGTACCAGTCGCCGACCTGGTCCTCGGAGCGCAGCACGATGCCGTCGAAGTCCTCGTCGTGCCGGTTGATCAGCGTCCAGAACGTGATGTCGGCCAGGTCGAACCGGGATCCGTAGACACCGTGGTCGCGGGCCTTCTCCGGGATCTCCGGGGTCAGCTGGATCCAGTCGCCGTTGATCAGCACCGGCGCGAACGCGCGTTGCGCGGCGACCATCCGGCGCAGCGTGGCGCGATCGCGGGCGTTCCATCCGACCCACGCCGAGAACACCGACTCCCAGACCAGCATGCCGACGCCGTTCACCCACGCGGACTGCAACTCGTCGCTGTGGTCACGGTTCCACCGGCGGGTGTGGTGCATCATGTGCCGGCGCTCGAACAGGTGCGCGCGCAGCACACCGGGCGCCTCGGTGTCGGCGAACCACTGCGCCCAGGACAGCGCGTGGTCGCCGATCCTTGCCATCGGCAACCGTGACTCGCCTTCCAGCGCGATCGACGGATTCGCCTGCTGGAGCGCGCGGGTGAACTTCGGGTCGCCCTCCTTCAAGGTGTCCAGGAACGCGCCGTCGACCGCGTAGTCGCGGACCAGGGCCGCGAACTCCTCGGCGTCCGAACGCTCCGCGCGCCGGGTGCCGACGTCCCACGGGTTGTAGTCGAAGAACACCTTCAGTCCGAGCCGGTGCAGGTCGTCGACCAGCTCCCGCAGCCCGGGGACGTCGCGGTAGAAGTCGAACTGGTTGCGGTCGTCGATCCCGATCACCGGGTAGGCGTGCCAGAGCACGATCGCGTCGTACCCGCCGAACTCGGCGACGCCGTGTTCGACGAACTTCTCCGGTGTGAACCGGCCCGTGTCGACGTCGTACAGCAGGTCGTCCCAGAGCCAGACCAGCGCCACCGAGTACGCCGTCTGGGTCCACGCGCGACCGGGGTCGTCGTAGTGCGAGCCGTCGTACCGGGTCCGTTCGAAGGCGCCGAACCGCCACTCGGCGAGCTTCGCGCGCCAGCGCGGCAGGTCGGACGGGTCGTCCGGCGCGCCGATGATCTTGGCGTCGTCCAGGGACGACAGGTCGGCCCGGGGTCCGAGGTCGACCGTCGCCGGAAGGTCGATAGGCCTCGGTTCGAGCGGATTCACGAGTACACCTCCGCATAACGCGCGTCGATCGCAGCCCCGTGCGGCACCGAAGCGATTGCCCCCGCGACCTGAACACTCAAGGAAGCAGCAACGTTAGCGCGTCGGACCGCGTTCGTCAGGTCGCTTGCTGTGATCGAGTCGTCGACTGAACCGGAAACCAGCCGTTCCGCAAGCGACGCCGCCAGGACCCCGCAGAACGTGTCGCCCGCGGCGGTCGTGTCGACCACGTCGACCCGCACCCCTGGAACGGCGATCTCGCCCGCCTGATCCCGAGTAAGGATGACCGCGCCCGCGCCGCCGAGCGTGACGACCGCGGCCGGCACCTTCTTCAGCAGCGCGGATCGGTCCGCGCCGGCGATCGCCTCGGCCTCGGTCTCGTTCACCACGAGCAGATCCACCGCTGCCAGCAGCTCGTCCGGCAACTCGGCGGCCGGGGCCGCGTTCAGAACGAAGTACGGCGCCGCCTCGGCCGCCGCCTGCACTGTCTGGAACGGGATCTCCAATTGGGAAAGTACGATTTTCGCCTGGCCGATCGCCGCCCGCGCGGCCGCCGACAGCGTCAGCTCGCCGTTCGCGCCCGGAGCCACGACGATCGAGTTCTCCCCGGTCTCGTCGACCGTGATGAGCGCCGTCCCGGTCGGCGTCCGGCTCGTGGTCGCGAGCGACAGGTCGACGTCCGCGAGCGCGTCGCGGAGCAGTGCGCCGCCGTCGTCGTCGCCGAGCGCGACGACCATCGCCGTCCGCGCACCGGCCCGCGCCGACGCGACCGCCTGGTTCGCCCCCTTGCCCCCTGGGCCGCGCGTCAGGGCACCGGCGAGCACCGTCTCGCCGGGCCGCGGAAGCCGCTGGACCGGCAACACCAGATCCACATTCGCGCTCCCCACCACCACGACATCAGGCGCCGTGTCCGCAGGCACTCCGTCCTCAGGCACTCTGTCCTCAGGCCCCATGTCCACCCCCACCCGGTGCCACCTCCACAGTCCTCCGCGCCAGCTCGTCGATCGCGATCTGGTTCATCCCCGGCAGGCTCGTGGCCACCCGGTTGTCCAAAGGTGCCGACCACTCTGCCGGAACCCCGCGCGTGGCACCAAAAACCGCGCCGACGGTCGCCCCGGCCGAGTCGGTGTCCCAGCCGCCCATCACCGCGCGGCCGATCGCCGTGGTGAAATCCGGCGCGGTCAGCGCGTAGGCGGTCAGTGCGGTGTTGTTCACCGCGTGCACCCAGTGGAGGTCGCCGTACTCGGCGTGCAACGCGTCGAGCGCGTCGTCCAGCTCGGCGTCGGCGAGGCTGAGCCCGAAGCGGACCGCACGGGCGATCGCGCCCTGGCCGTCGACCGCCTCGAGGCCGGCGACGACGGCTTTCACCGGGTCGTCGAGGACCAGCGCGGCGGCGGACGTCGCCGCGACCCAGAGGGCGCCGTCGACACCGGCGCCGGTGTGGCTGAGACGGGCGTCGACGAGCGCGAGCCGGGCGGCCGCGGTGCGGTCGCCGGGATGCGCCCAGCCGTAGGCGTCGGTCCGGATCTGCGCGCCGATCCACTCGCGGAACGGATTCCCGACCAGGGCCGCGCGGGCCGGCTCGACACCTTCCAGAAGGTTGCGGTAGGCAACACGCTCGGCGGTGAAGACGCGACCGGCGGGCAGGTCGTTCAGCCAGCTCTGCGCGACGTCGTCGGTGGTCAGCCCGGGCCCGAACCGCTCCATCATCAGCAGCGCCAGGATCGCGAAGTTGATGTCGTCGTCCTCGGGCATGCCGTCGATGACCTCGCGCAGACTGTTCACCTTCGAGCGCCGGTTCCACGGCCAGCGCTGCTGCACCTCGTCCGGTACGCCGACCGCGGTGATGTACTGCGTCAACGGCCACTGACCCGAGCTGGTCAGGATCTCCCGGATACCCTCGCGCGGAATCTTCTCCACCGGCTTGCCGAGCAGGTTGCCGGCCATCCGCCCGAGCCAGGCGTTCAGCGTGCGGGTCTGCAGGTCGACCGGCTCACCCAACGACGGCAGCTCGGGGATCACCGGCTCACGCCACGGCACGGTCCGGCTGTCGAGGACGTCGAGCAACTCCCGTGCAAGTGCGCGTAACGACGGTGGCGCGGGCTCGTCGGAGGCGCCGGACACGGGCGCGTCCGTCGTACCGCCGGCGGCCAGCCAGCGGGCCTGCACGTCGGTGACGTCGACGCCCTCCGACCGCGCCTGGACCAGCTGGTGCGGGAGGAGATCCTCCGGCTGCACCCAGGTCAATCTCATCGAGCCTCTTCCTTCCCTTGTTGCGCCAGGCGAAACACACACCTGGATCGTCGCGTCGGCACGGTCCGATACTTCGGGCCATGGTCACCCGCCGCAGCTTTCTGACCGGAGCCGCCGCCGCGCTCGCCGTGAGCGGAAACCTCCCGGATCTCGTCGACATCGTTGGTACGACAGGGATATCGCACGGCACCGACAAACGACCGCTGTTCACTCTCGGCGTCGCGTCGGGCGACCCGTTGCCGGACGCCGTGGTGATCTGGACGCGCCTGGCACCGGGTCCGCTGGAGCCGTTCGGCGGCATGGACGACCGGGCGGTGAACGTCGACTGGGAGGTCGCCGAGGACGACGCGTTCCGCCGGGTCGTACGGCGTGGCACGGCGCATGCCCGCCCGGAGTACGCGCACACGGTGCACGTCGACGTCCGCGGCCTGCGTCCGTGGCGGCACTACTTCTACCGCTTCCGCGCCGCCGGTCAGATCAGCCCGGTCGGCCGCACGCGCACCGCGCCCGCGCCGAACGACGAACCGGCCGTGAAGCTGGCGGTCGCGTCCTGTCAGGCGTACTACGACGGCTTCTACACCGCGTACCAGGACGTGGTCAGCCGGGAGCACGACGTCGTCCTGTTCCTCGGCGACTACATCTACGAGGTCGGCGTCGGCCCGACCGCGGGCGTCCGCAACCAGCCTGTGCCGGTGGACTTCGCCGGCGAGATCTTCACGCTCGACGAGTACCGGGCGCGCTACGCGCTGCACCGGTCCGACCCCGATCTGCAGGCCGCGCACGCGGCGGCGCCCTGGATCGTCACGCTCGACGACCACGAGGTCGAAGGCAACTGGGCCGGCTACATCTCCGAGGACGGCATCCCGCACGACGACTTCGTGGTACGGCGCGCCAACGGATTCCGCGCGTACTGGGAACACATGCCACTGCGGCTCGATCAACACCCCGAGGGCCCGTCGGTCCGCCTGCACCGCCATCTCCGGTACGGCCGCACCGCCGATCTGAGCATTTTGGACACCCGGCAGTTCCGCGACGACCAGACGAGTACGGGCGGGTGGCTGCCACCGGACGAGGTGTCGACGGACCCGGCCCGGACGATCACCGGCGAGGCGCAGGAACGCTGGCTGCTCAACACGCTCGGCAAGTCCACCAGCCGCTGGAACGTCGTCGCTCAGCAGGTCGCCATGGCGCAGCTCGACCGTAAGACCGGCCCCGAGTTCGAGCTCCCGATGGACACCTGGAACGGGTACGCCGCCTCCCGCGACCGCGTACTGTCCGGCGTGCGCGACCAGGACGTCCGCAACTTCGTCGTACTCACCGGGGACCTGCACCGCAGCGTCGCGTCCGATCTGCGAGTGGACTTTGCGGACCCGTCGACGCCGGCGGTCGGCACCGAGTTCGTCACCACGTCGATCTCGTCCGGAAAGGACGGCGTCGACACCGACGCCACCGGTCGCGCGCTGCTCGCCGAGAACCTGCACATCAAGTACCAGAACGTCCAGCGCGGGTACCTCAGCTGCCGGCTCGACCGCAACCAGTGGACGTCGGAGTTCCGGATCGTCGACCGCGTCGTCACGCCCGGCGGTACGGCGTCCACCCGCGCCACCCTGGTCGTCGAGGACGGCCGCCCCGGAACCCACCTCGCCTGAAGAGACTGAACGGATCCAGCCATGCTCCGACGCCTGACCCGCACCCGGGCCGCCGTTCTGGTCGCCCTGCCACTCACCCTCGCCGCCCCGCTCGTTGCCGTTGCTGCCAGCAACGACCAGGTCGAGATCAGCGCGACACCGCAGCCCGTCCAGGTGGTGCCGCTGCCGTGCTTCCCGGCCGGCAAGGTCAGCGTTGGCATGACCAACACCGGCCGCAAACCCAGGTTCGCGGACATGCGCATCTCCGGCGACGACGCGCTGACGCTGTCGCGCCACCAGTTCTCCAGCTACCTGCCCGTCGGCCAGCTGGTGAAGGCTCCGCTCGAGCTCACCGTCCCGCGGGGCAGCGCACCCGCGACCCATCACGTCGAGCTGACCGTCGGCAAGGACAGTCTGCGGGTGCCGGTCGAGATCAAGCCGATCCCCGCCCGCGAGAACGTCCTGCTCGGTGAGCAGGCGGTCGCCTCCTCCACGCACGGCAACATGCGGTTGTGCGGTGGCGTCGACGGCAACGCCGACACCGAGCAGTGGGGTGCCAGCGGCTGGCACGACGCGGACAAGGGCGTGTTCCCCGACGCGTACGGCGTCGACTTCGTGCAGCCGACCACGATCGGCCGGATCGTCCTGCAGACCCTCGACTCGCAGCGCTACCCCGCAGCGGTGATGGGCATCCGGGACTTCGACGTCCAGGTCCGCACCGGCGCCTCCGAGTGGACGACGCTGCACGAGATCCGCGCCAACACGACCGGACGGGTGACCGTCACGTTCGGGCCGCGCGCGGTCGACGCCGTCCGGGTGGTCGTCCACGACTCCAACGACCACGGATACTCCCGGATCGTCGAACTCGAGGCCTACGCCAGCTGACATCTCAGATCCAGCTCAGGCCAGCGCGTCCAGCGCGGCTGTCCGGCGCGCCCAGCGCTCGGCGTCCGCGGCCTGGATGTCCCGCACGACCGACGCCATCACCCGGCCGGGCTCGACCAGATCGGTCTTGCTCGCCGCCGCGATGTCGGCCGCCCAGTCGGCCGGCACACCGGCCTGTCCCTGCAGCGCCCCGGTGATCGCGCCGGCCATCGAGGCGATCGAGTCCGCGTCGCGACCGTAGTTCGTGCCGCCCAGGACGGCACGCCGTACGTCGCCCTCAGCCACCAGCACGAAGCCGAGCGCGACCGGGAGTTCCTCGATCGCCTTGGTGCGGCTCGGGCGCCGGGCGTCCATCGACAGCTCACGGTAGTTCGGGCCGACGGTGTCGTACGGCTCGATCGCGCGCCGCAGTACCGGAATCGCCGCTTCCCAATCGGTGATCCCGGTCGCGGCCTCGGCGACGGCCTCGACGGCCCTCCGAGTGCCGTCCTTGGCCAGCGCCGCGGCCGCCTCGACCGCCGAGGCGGCCGTCGCCCCGGGGGTCATCGCGGCGGCGACGGCGGCCGCGAACACGCCGGCCGCCTCCCGCCCGTAACTCGACTGATGCGCACCGGCGACGTCGAGCGCCTCGGCGTACGCGCCCTCGGGATCGCCCGAGTTGGCGATCCCGACGGGCGCCATGTACATCGCGGCACCGCAGTTGACGATGTTGCCGACGCCGGCCTCGCGCGGGTCGACGTGCCCGTAGTGCAGGCGGGCGACCAGCCACTTCTCGGCCAGGAACACCCGCTGCAGCAGCAACGCCTCCGTCTCGAGCTCGGGGACCCAGCGGGTCCCGTTGAGCATCTTCGGCACCAGCGACTCGGCCACCGCGTACGCGTCCAGGTGCGACCGGCGCTCGTCGTACACCTCGACCAGCGCGTGCGTCATCAAGGTGTCGTCGGTGATGTGCCCGTCACCCTTGTGGTACGGCGCGATCGGGCGCGCGGTGCGCCAGTCGTCGTACCACGGGCCGACGATGCCGGTCACCCAGCCGCCGTGCCGCTCCCGGATCGCCTCCGGGGTCCAGCCCTCGACGGCGCCGCCGATCGCGTCACCGACCGCGGAGCCGACGAGCGCGCCGACCGCCTTGTCCTCGAGCGCAGTCCTGGTTGTGTCCGGCATCAGTTGTTGACCTGGCCCCATCCGTCACTCAGCTTCTTGCCCAGTTCCGCGGCGTCCAGCTTGTTCGCCAGGTACTGCTGGAACGCGGGCGTCGCGATCTGGTCCTTCCACTGCGGGTAGTTCTCGACGCTCTGGAACGGCGCCTTGGTCAGCTCGGCGCCACCGGCGAGGATCTGTTCCCAGCCGTTCTTGCCGCCGGTCGCCTGCTGCACCGCGTCCCGGGCCGCCTGCGTGGTCGGAATCAGCCAGTCACCCTGACCGACCGCGGCCAAGTTGTCGGCCTTCATGAAGTAGTCGATGAACTTCGCCGCCTGCTCGATGTGCTTACCCTCGGCCGGTACCGACAGGGTCTGCGGGTTCGCGGCCTGCTTGGTGCTGGTGCCCTTCAGCGGCGGCAGCACCTGCCACTGGAAGGTCTTCGGCGCCTCGGCGAGGATCTGCTGCGCAACGTAGTTGCCGGCCACAACCATCGCGTACTTGCCGGCGTAGAAGCCGGGCAGCACGTCGGTGCCGCTCTGGGTCAGCGAGGTCGGGTCGATCGACTTGTCGTCGTACGCCATCGCGTGGATCCGCTTCGGCACCTCGAGCTCGGCGTCGCCGATGGTCGCCTTGGCATCCCGGCCGGACCCGTCGAAGTACTTCGCGTCGAAGTTCAGCCCGAGATTCAGCATCGTCGCGGTCGGGCTCTTCAGGCCCCAGCCCAGACCGAACTTGCCGCCGGCGGTCAGCTTCTTCGCGTTCGCGGCCAGGTCGTCCCAGCTCAGCGAATCACCGGACACCGTGATCCCGGCCTGTTTCAGCGCCGCCGAGTTCGCGAACACGGCGTACGACTGCAGCAGGGTTGGGGCGGCGAAGATCTTGCCGTCCTGCGAGACCGTGTCCCAGACGCCCTGCGAGACGGCGTCCTTGGTCTCCTGGCTCAGGTACGGCGACAGGTCCGCGAGGTACCCCTGGTTCGCGAAACCGGTGATGTCGGCGGACTCGTCGTGGATGATGTCCGGCGCGGTCCCGCCCTGGAACTGGGTGACCAACTGGTCGTGCACCGAGTCCCAGCTGCCCTGCACGTACTCGACCTGGATGTTCGGGTTCGCCGCGTTCCAGTCCGCGACGATCTTCTTCGTCGCCGCCACCGTGGACTTCTGGAAGGCGAGGCTCTGGAACTTGAGCGTCACCTTCTCGTTCGGGTCACCCGACCCCGAACTGTCGTCGCTGTTGCCCCCGCACGCGGCGAGCGTCACCAGCGCACCCGCCGCGAGCAACGCGGTCAACACCTTCTTCATGACCTCTCCTAACCTTTGACTGCGCCGCTCAGCAGGCCGGATGTCAACCGGCGCTGGAGGAAGGCGAAAAAGACCAAACTGGGGACGGTGGCCAGCACGGAGGCGGCTGCGAGCGGGCCGAACTGCACCTGACCCTCGGCGCCGACGAAGCGGGCCAGCACCAGGGGCAGCGTCTTGAGTTGCGGGTCCTGCAACAGAACCAGCGCGAAGAAGAACTCGTTCCACGCCGAGATGAACGTGAACATCGCGGTCGCGATCAGCCCCGGCCGGAGCAACGGCATCACGATCGACACAATGGTCCGGATCCGGCCGGCGCCGTCGACGGACGCCGCTTCTTCCAGTTCGCGCGGCACCGCGGCGACGTACCCCTGCAGCATCCAGAGCGCGAACGGCAGCGACCAGACCATGTACACGATCACCACGCCGGGGATCGTGTTGGTCAGGTGCAGCGGGCGCAGGATCATGAACAGCGGGATCACGATCAGGATCACCGGGAACACCTGGCTGACCAGGATCCACCCGTTCGTCAATGGCCGCAGCCGGGTCCGGAACCGGGCCAGCGCGTACGACACCGGCAGCGCGACGATCAGCACCAGGATCGTGGTGTAGATCGAGATCTGCAGACTGTTGCCGAGACCGCGGATCAGGCCCTGCTCGCTCAGCGCGTCGGTGTAGTTGGACAGGTCGAAATGCTTCGGCAGCAGGCTCGGGGTGATCGACGCGAACTCCTGCGGTGACTTCAGCGAGCTCGAGATCAGCCAGAGCAGCGGGAAGCCGAGGAAAATCAGGTACACCACCACGGCGGCGTACTGCAGGGTGCGGGCGAGCGGATGGGTTCTCATGCTTCACTCCGCAGCCGGTTGCGCAGGTAGAAGAACAGGAACGCGATGATGATCACGACCATCACGTCACCCATCGCCGCGGCCATCCCGAAGTTGCCGTAGCGGAACGCCTCGTTGTACGCGAACAGCATCGGCAGCATCGTCCGGCCGCCCGGACCGCCCGCGGTCAGCACGTACACCAGACCGAACGAGTTGAAGTTCCAGATCATGTCCAGGCTGGTGATCGCGATGATCACGGTCTTGAGCTGCGGGAGCGTGATGTTCCAGAACTGGCTCCACGTCCCGGCGCCGTCGACCGCCGCGGCCTCGTACAGCGTCCGGTCGATGCCTTGCAGGCCGGCCAGCAGCGTGATCGTGGTCATCGGCATCCCGACCCAGATCCCGACCACGATCACCGCCGGGAGCGCGGTGTTGAAGTCGCCGAGGAAGTTGATCGGGTGGTCGGTGAGATGCAGCGTCTGCAGGATCTCGTTGACCGGACCGTTCGTCGGGTGCAGCAGCAGCCGCCACATGATCGCGACGACCACCGGCGGCATCGCCCACGGGATCAGCGCGAGCGTCCGCGCCACGCCGCGGAACTTCAGGTCGGCGTTCAGCAGCAGCGCCAAGCCGAGCGCGGCGACGAACTGCAGGATCGTGACCGACAGCGTCCAGATCACACCGATCCGGAACGAGTCCCAGAACAGGTCGTTCTGCAACAACTTCGCGAAGTTGTCGAAGCCGACGAAGTTCGTCTCGACGCGGAGGCCGGCGCGCGCGTTCGTGAAGCCCAGCGCGATGCCGCGGATCAGCGGGTAAACACTCAGGATCAAGACCGGCAGCAGCGCCGGCAGGAACAGCAGAATCGCCTCCCGATTCTGCTTCGGCTTCCCGCTCTTCTTCTTTCCTACCGGCGCAGGGGGCGCGGCCAGCGTAGCCGTCACGGCGTGGACCTCCGGATGCTCAAGGAGGGCTGTACGACGATGCGCCGGGGGGTGCGGTCGTTGTCGTCGATTCTTGCCAGCAGCAACTCGGCGGCGCGGCGGCCGCGCTCGGCCGAGCCGAGGTTGACGCTGGTCAGCGGCGGGAAGCTCTGCTCGGCCAGCTCGCTGTCGTCCATGCCGACCACCGCAACGTCACCCGGTACGTCGAGACCTGCCGCGGCCAACTCGTGCATCAGCCCGACCGCCAGCAGATCGTTCGCGCAGATCACGGCGTCGAAGCCCGCCTGCTTGACCAACTCGGGCGCGGCGGCGCGACCGGCCGCGAACGTGAAGTCCGCGGCCTCGGTGACAGCTACCGCCTCGAGACCATGGGTCTTCAGCGCATCGCCGAAACCCTTAGCGCGGGCAGCACCCGGAACCGTGTCGGCCGGGCCGTTCACGAAGGCGATCCGGGTGCGACCGCAGTACGCCAAGTGGTCGACGGCGAGCAGCATGCCCTTCGGGGAATTCGCCCGTACGGTATCGACGCCCGCCTTCGCCGGGACGTTACCGGCGACGACCACAGGCACCTCGCACTCGCGGATCGACTTGACCAGGTCCTCGTCCACACGCAGCGGGCTGATCAGCAGACCGTCGGCGTACCCGCGCGCCATCCCCCGCACCAGCGCAACCTCGTCCACCACGTCCGGCCCGGTCGCCGTCACCACCAGGCGGTACCCGGCCGCGGACACGACCTCCTCGACCGCGCGCATCATCGTCACGTACACCGGGTTACCGACATCGGCGACCGCGAGTGTCAGCTGGAACGTCCGCCCCACCTTGAGCGACCGCGCCCGCGCGTCCGGCACATACCCGAGCTGCTCGACCGCGCGCTGCACCCGCTCGACCATCTCCTCGGTGGCCGGCAACCCGTTCAGCACCCGCGACACCGACGCCACCGAGACCCCGGCCGCACGGGCCACCCCCGCGATCGTCGGACGACTCACGCCGGCCTCCTGTAATCGTTCTTGTAATCGTTTACAGGCGAGACATTAAGGCCACTCCCCCACCGAGGTCAACACCCCACCACACCGGCAACCCCAGCGCCCCCGCGCGGCGCCTCCACCCGGCCCGACCAAACACCCCACAAACCACCCCCAAAGGCGCACTGTGTGCACCAGATCCGCACGTTCGCACCCGAAAAGCACGCATCTCGTGCACAAAGTCGCCTCCCTGAGTCGTCGAGCGAAGCCCCGACGACAAAGCAGCAGCTCTCGCCCGCGGAGAACGGTCAGCCCTATACGACAGCCGGTGCGGGCCCGCCGGCTACCGCAGACACGGTCACGCGGCGCAGCGGCGACGGCGCGCGCCGCGGGCGCAGCGCGGGCGCGAGCACGCGGGGCGAGCACGCGGCGCGGGCACGAGCGCGGGGGGAACGGACGAGGCACGGGCACGAGCACACGGCGCGGGCACGAGCGCGCAGGGGAAACGACGAGGCGCGGAGACGACGACAACTCGCGCCCGGGCGCGCGGCACCACCGGCTCGACGCCGCCCGCGGACCACCCACGATCGGCCCACTTTGTGCACCAGATCCGTACCTTCACCGCCGAAAAATACGGATCTGGTGCACAAAGTCAGCCCGAAGCGGGCGCCGATCAACGAGACGGGTCCGAGCGACGCGGTACGCCGACTGCGCGGTGCGCGAGGGCCCGCTCGGTACGCGGCGCGAGTACGGCGCAACGCGGGGACAGGGCGCAGCGCGGGGACAGGGCGCATGGGCAAGGCGACCGGGCGCACGGGCGGGCGCGACCCGCGCCGTACGACGGCCCGCCCGGCAGACGCCGCCCGCGAACGAGCCACGATCGGCCGACTTTGTGCACCAGATCCGTACATCCACCCCCGAAAAACACGGATCCCATGCACAAAGTCGACCCCGAGACCGCCGCCGATCACCGAGACGAGTCCGAGCGACGCCGTACGCCGACTGCGAAGCGCACGGGCACCGCCCAGCACGACGCCGCTGCACGACACCGCCCGCAAACCACCCACGATCGGGCCACTCTGTGCACCAGATCCGTACATTCGCCGCCGAAAAATACGGATCCCATGCACAAAGTCGACCCTGGGCGCGCCCCGCGCCAGCCGCCCGCGCCACCCGGCCCGGAGCGCGGAGGCCCCGGGGCGGGTTGTGGTGGGTGAGGTCAGTCGGTGGTGGCTCGGTAGTGGAGCCAGGCGTCGGCCATGCGTTGGGCCTGCCCCGGCGTGAACTCGGTGTAGCAGGAGTCGAAGGAGTAGTCCATGTAGTTGTGGATCGGGTCGAGGCCCGGCGCCGGGCAGGTGTCCTTGCCTGCCGGGCAGCCGGACGTCGGGGTCTTCTCGGCCGGGGTGTCGTCGACGAAGTCGCCCTTGGGGCCGCAGCCGCCGAAGAAGGTGTGTTCGAGGTTGAGCCAGTGGCCGACTTCGTGCGTCGTGGTTTCGCCCTGGTCGAAGGCGCCTTCGTACGTGGTCGACGCACCGAGGAACGACTCCCAGTCGATGACGACACCGTCGAGGTATGCCTGTCCGGGCTTGGTCACGATGTCCGGGAGATATGCCCAGCCGAGCAGTCCCTCGCCGGCCGTGGTCGAGTACAGGTTGAGGTCGCCGGGGCCACCGGTGTGCAGTGCCCGTTTCATGTCGTGTTCGGGCTTGCCGCCCGCGCCCGCGTAGAACCAGGTCGGGTTGTCGGTCCGCGTCACCCCGGCCAGCGTGAACCGGAATCCGGTCCGGGCGCCGCCCTCACCACCTGCGAAGGTGTTGTTCAGGACGCCGATCTGCGCCCTGATCTGGGACCTGGTCAGCGCACCGATCGAACCGTCCGTCACCACGTGGAAATAGACCGGGACCGTGACCCGGAAGTCCGCGCTCGCCCGGCCTTTCGCGGTCGCCGGGAGGTCCTTGGCGACCTGACCGAGCTCGGGTTCGCGACCGCCACGGGCCTGGACGACGCTCTCTTCGGTGACGCAGTCCTCAGCCACGGCCTGCGTCTGCGCCGCATTCAAACCGGTGATCAACAAAGCCGCCACCGCAGCCGTTCGTGCTGCTTTGGTGAAGTTCATGTCCGCCCCCTGCCGGATCTGAGTCCCCCAGGCAGTTCGACTGAATCACAGCGGGCGGTACGGCGGAAGGGCTACTCGTCGTCCTCTTGGGTACCGGGGCGCTCGGCCCACGGGGTCTCCTTGGCGGGACGTACGACGATCAGCTTGTCGCCGGCGGCGAGGACCGAGACGTTCGAGTCGTAGTACCGGTGGACCTTGCCGTCGCGGACCACCGACACGACCCGGTCCGGAACGGCGGACGGCGGTTTGCCGACCTCGCGGCCGAGCACCGGCCGCTCGGCGACCTCGAGTCCTTCACCGTAGGTGAGCAGGTCCTCCATCACCTCGCCGAGGTTCGGGCTGACGGCGGACAGCCCGAGCAGCCGGCCGACCGCCTCCGAGGAGGTGACGACAGCGTCCGCGCCGCTTTGCCGGAGGAGCGGGACGTTGTCCTCTTCGCGGACCGCGACGACGATGTGCGCGTCCGGGTTCAGCTGGCGGACCGCGAGCGTGACCAGGACGGCCGAGTCGTCACGGTCGGTCGTCACGATCACTTCGCGCGCGGACATCACCTCGGCGCGCCGCAGTACGGTCCGGTTCGTCGCGTCGCCGTGGAAGGCGGCCATCTGGTCGTTGCCCGCGTCCCCGATCGCCTGCGCGCGCGGATCGATCACGACGATCTCTTCGCGCTTCACGCCGTTGCTGATCAGGGTCTGCACCGCGGACCGGCCCTTGGTGCCGTAGCCGATGACGATGGTGTGGTCCTTCATCCGTTTCCTCCAGCGGGTGTCGCGCATGATCCGGCGACCTTCGTTGGCCAGTACCTCCAGTGTCGTACCGACCAGGACGACCAGGAACGCGATCCGCAGCGGCGTCACGAGGAAGGCGTTCACCAGCCGGGCGGCCGGCGTCACCGGCGTGATGTCGCCGTACCCGGTGGTGGTGAGCGTGACGGTGGCGTAGTAGATGCTGTCGATCAGGTCGACGGAGCCGTCGTAGCTGTCCTTGTACCCGTCACGGTCGATCACCACGATCAGCACCATCACGGTCAGCAGTCCCAGCGCGACCAGCAACCGGGTGAAGAGCTGAAAGAGCGGCGAGCGCGTGCTCGCGGGAAGGTTGACCAGCAGCCCGTAGGGGTTGCGACCGGTGGGTAGGGGTGGCACTCTCCTGACGATATGGCACCGGCGGCCGATCCACCGCATGCGACAGGCTCCGGTCCGACAGTGCGACACTCACCATCAAGTTGTCGCCGTCCCGGATCACCCGCGACCGCATCCGCAGCCGCTCGAGGGTGCGGAGCATCGCGTGGTTCTCCGGCTGCACCATGCACACGACCCGGTCGGCGCCGAGCGCGCGGGCCTCCGCCACCACCTGGCGCAGCAGGCGCAGACCGAGTCCCTGGCCTTGCCAGCCGTCCTCGACCAGTACGGCGACCTCCATCGTCGTACTGCCCAACTCCTCCCACGGCGCGGCCGTCGCCATCCCGATCACGGCGTCGTCGACGCACGCGACGATCGACACGCCGCCGGCCGGCGCGGACAGGTGCCGCGCGGTCCGGGCGGTCAGCTTCGGCATCGGTACGTGGTACCGGCGGGTGCGGCTCTCGTACGAGCACCGGTCGTGCATCGCGACCACGGCGTCCGCGTCCTCGACGGTCGCGATCCGCAACTCGGGTACGCCGCTGCCGGGCCGCGGACCCGCGGGCGTCTCGAACCGTCCGGCCAGTCGGCCCGCGATCTCGACCAGGACGTCGGCGCGCGCCCATTCGGCGGGCGTGTACTCGTCGAAACCCTGCAGGTTGCCCAGTTCCTCGTCGACGGACAGCGGGTCGTCGATCAGCCGCAGGACGGCCCGCAGGTACCGGGTCGGGCCGTCGCTGAGTACGTCGGCCTGGCACGGGCGGACCGTCGTACGGACGCAGCCCGCCTCGGCCGCCAGCGCGCTCAGGTCGTCGGCCGTCCAGCCGACTCCGGTGGAGACCACCAGCTCGTCGACGGCACCGGTCTCGGCGGTGAACACCTCGAGGCTGAGGATGTTGATGTCGTCCGCACCACACCGTGCAGCGAGTTCGGCCAGGGCACCGGGCCGGTCGGCGAGTTCGGTCCTGATCTTCCAGAGCATGCGGACGCCCTCCCTCGTGGAAACGTGCTTTCCACGATGCGCGCCGCCTGTTGCCCAGCCGGGTCCGGAATGTTACGCGCGCGTCAACGTTTCCGCCGGGTCTTCGGCAGGAACGCCGGCTTGCGCGGCACCAGCGCGGCGGCCGGCACCCGGTTGTCGAGATCCGCGTGCCGCAGCAGCTCGGGATAGCTGTTCTGCGGTACGGCGGGGTACGTCGTGACGATCGCGTCGCCGGAGAACACGAAGAAGATCGCCTGACCGTCCTTGATCACCTTCAGCAAAGAGCCGTCGCGAACCGTCAGCACATGCTCGACCGCCTTGCGCCGGGCGACCCGCTTCGCCCACGCGGCCTGGACCGCCTGCTGCGCGGGCTCGCGCCCGTGCCGGACCGCCTCGACGACGAGCGGTCCGTAGCGCACGCCGTACTTGACCAGGTTCTTGGCCAGCTTCCCGTTGGTCTTCCCCGTACCCGCCATGAGTCGAGCGTACTGACCCCGCGGGGGCCTCAGCCGTGGATCGCCGGGCCTAGCTGGCTAGCTGGGGGGCCCGCAGTAGGCGTGCGCCGCGTCGGCGTGCGGCGGGTCGCGGTGTCAGGCACCATGGAAGCCGTGACCACCCCCAATCCGCGTCGGCCGATCATGCCCGGCAACCAGCTGTTCGAGTCGCTGCCCGGTGCCGCCGACCCGGCCAGCGTGACCGAGGCCGCGCACCGCACCGCCGAGCTCCTGGTCCGCGGCGTGCGGGAGTCCGAGGACGCCGAGGTGCACGCGCGGGTGGTCAAACTGGCCGACGAGTACGGCCTCGACGAGCTGGCTGAGCTGTGGTCCGACTCCCCCGCCGACTCGCTCCCCGGGGCGCTGTGGCGGCTGTACGTACTGCGCTCCTGGGTGTACTCGAGCGCCGAGGAAGTGTCCCGCGAGTTCCTCATCGGCCGTGAGTACGCCGAGGTGCACGCGGTGGTCGCCGGTGTCGCCGAGCCACCCGGTCCGGCCGAGGTCCGCGACATGGTCGACGCCGTACTGCGAGGTGTCGCAACCGGTGACTTCGCGACCACGCTGGATCGCGCCGCCGCGTTCGCGCGCATCGTCGCCACCGGACGGGCCCATCTCGCCGACGACGGGCACGACCAGGTGCTGTCCGCGTCGAAACTGGTCGAGACCGCAGATCAGTTGCAGACCGCGGCCCGCGCGGAGCGTGCCGGAAGTCTCTGGTAGCCACGGCCTGTCGTAGTTGCGCGGCGGGCCGGCCGGTGTTATAGCGTCTCGCAGCCTGGAAACCCAACAGGACAAGGGGTTTGCGCAGCCGCTACACTGTTCGAGGTGTCGGGCCGGTGCAAGCCCCGGGTCCCAAAATAAGCCGCTACGAGCGGCCACGCGCCGTGAGGCGCTTCCCGGTCCGGCATCCTCAATCTTTCCCGCGTCGTTGCCTGCAGCAACAACGAGCACGCGCGAGGTCGGCCGCCCGGCGTGCCCGGAGTCAGGGCCGGGTCCGGGGAAACCCCCTGTCATGACGCGCCGTTTGGGTTCAGACTCGAATGAGAGCTAACCGAATCGGCTGGGGGCCACGGATCGCCGGGAGGGGCGATGGCCGGCATGGTGGGGACCGTAATCAGGGAGGTCGTGCAGGCGGAGGACGTCGTCCGTGTGTACGGCGAGGGGGACACGGCGGTGCAGGCGCTGCGGGGAGTGAGCGTCCACATCGAACCGGGACAGCTCACTGCGGTGATGGGGCCGTCCGGATCGGGCAAGTCGACACTGATGCACATCCTGGCCGGGCTGGATCGTCCGACCTCCGGATCGGTGCGTATCGACGGTACGGAGATCACGACACTCGGTGACGACGCACTGACCAGACTGCGGCGTCAGCACATCGGGTTCATCTTCCAGTTCTTCAACCTGCTGCCGATGCTGACGGCTCGCGACAACATCCTGCTGCCGCTCACGATCGCCGGCGCGAAACCGGACCATCGGTTCTTCGAGGACCTGGTCGAGCGGATCGGCCTCACCGACCGCCTCGGGCACCGGCCGGCCGAGCTGTCCGGCGGCCAGCAGCAGCGGGTCGCAATCGCGCGGGCCCTGGTCTCGCGGCCGACCGTGGTCTTCGCGGACGAGCCGACCGGGAACCTGGACTCCAAGACGAGCCAGGAGATCCTGTCGCTGATGCGGTCCTCGGTCGAGGACTACGGGCAGACGTTGGTGATGGTGACGCACGACCCGCGGGCGGCCTCGCTCGCGGACCGCGTGCTCTATCTGGCCGACGGTCAGATCGTGAAGGAGACCGGCCGGGCCAGCCAACACGAGATCCTGCAGTACATCGAGACGTTGGACCTGAAGTGACCAGGTTCGCGCTCCAGGGGTTACTGGCCAGGAAACTCCGGACCGCGTTGACCGCGATCGGTGTCATCCTGGGCGTCGCGCTGATCTCGGGGACGTACGTGCTGACCGATTCGATCACGTCGGCGTTCGACTCGATCTTCACCGAGAACTACAAGAACACCGATGTCACGATCACCGGGAAGACCGCGTTCGACGTGTCTGAGGAGGACGGCGTCGTCGCGGCACCGCCGTTCGCCGCCGGCCTGTTGCCGAAGGTGCGTGAACTGCCCGGGGTCGAGGCCGCGGGCGGCGTGGTCAACGGCGAGGCCCAGCTGATCGGCAAGGACGGCAAGGTGATCGCCTTCGGCGGCGCACCGAACATCGGTTTCAGCGTGGATCCCGCGCAGCCGCAGTTCAACGCGCTGACCCTGGTGTCGGGTGCCTGGCCGGCCGCGGGTGACGTGGTGGTCGACACGCAAACAGCCGAGAAGAAGGGGCTCGCGGTCGGCGACACCATCGGCGTACAGGCCAGGGACGTGGCGCAACAGCTGCGGATCACCGGGCTGGTCGAGTTCGGCGCGGTGTCGTCGATCGGCGGCGCCACCCTGGCCGGGTTCGACCTCGCGACGGCGCAGCAGCTGTTCGGCAAGGCCGGGAAGCTCGACCAGATCCTGATCGCGGGCAAGGACGGCGTGACGCCGCAGCAGCTGGTCGACGCCGTACGGCCGATCCTGCCGGAGGCGACCCAGGTCCGGACCGCGGACGAGCAGGCGGCGGAGGATGCAGCGGGAACGACGGAGTTCCTCGACTTCCTGCGGACGTTCCTGCTGGTGTTCGCCGCGATCGCGTTGTTCGTCGGGTCATTCGTGATCGCGAACTCGCTGGCCATCACGATCGCGCAGCGCACCCGCGAGTTCGCGACGCTGCGGACGCTCGGGGCATCGCGGCGGCAGATCCTGGGCACGGTGGTGCTGGAAGCCTTCGTGACCGGACTCGTGTCGGCCGTGGTCGGCCTGTTCCTCGGGTTCGCCATTGCAACCGGGTTGTTCGCGCTGTTCGACGCGATCGGGTTCACGCTCCCCAACGACGGCCTGGTGTTCCAGGCCCGGACTGTGGTGGTCGCGCTGGTCGTCGGCGTGGTCGTGACGACGCTGGCGAGTCTACGGCCGGCGTGGCGGGCGACGCGCGTACCGCCGATCGCCGCGGTCCGCGAGGGGGCCGTGGTGGCTCCGGGGCGGTGGCACCGCTTCCGGCCGCTGGGTGCCGCCGTACTGGCCGCCGCCGGGGTTGCGATGGTCATCGTGGGATTGTTCGCCGACGGTCTGTCGACAGCGACCTTGCTCTCGCTGCTCGGCGTCGGGGTTCTGTTGTTGTTCCTCGGCATCGCGGCGTTCTCGGCGCGGCTGGTGCGCCCGTTGGCGGCCTTGTCGGATCCGGCGGCGCGATGGTCTGTCGTCGTACTGACGGCTCTCATTTGGCCGATCGTGCTGGTGCCGGTGTGGGCCGTGAAACGGATCTTCGGGCGGCACGCGGAGTTTCCACGCGTACTGCCGGACCGGCCGGCGGTGGCGATCGGCGGGCAGAACAGCCGACGTAATCCGCAGCGCACCGCATCTACCGCGGCGGCGTTGATGATCGGGCTTGCGCTGGTGACGCTGGTCGCGACGCTCGGGGCGGGGTTGATCAAACCGTTCGAGGACGCGGTCGACCGGATCTCGAGCTCCGACTACGCGATCACCGCGCAGAACAACTTCAGCCCGTTGCCGCCGGCCGTCGCCGCCAAGGCCGCGGAGATCCCGACGGTCGAGGAAGTCACCAGCGTCCGCGGTGGGCAGGCTCAGGCGTTCGGCAAGACGGTCCCGATCACGGCGATCGATCGGACCGCTCCGCAACTGCTCAACTTCGACTGGGAGGCCGGTTCGCAGCAATCCTTGGCTCAGCTGGATCCTGACGGCGCGATCGTCGACGACGACTACGCGACCGAGCACGGGCTGGCACTCGGATCGAAGATCACCTTGACGATGGTGACCGGGAAGCAATTGCCCTTCGAGATCCGCGGCATCTTCAAGCCGCCCGCCGGCGGATCGCCGTTCGGCAACGTGACGATCGCGACGGCCGCCTTCGACTCGGCGGTCCCGCAGCCGCAGAACATCTTCACGTTCCTCACCATGCAGGGCGGGGTAACGCCGGCGAACACGGCCACGCTGAACGCCGCGATGGGTGCGTTCCCGAACGCCAAGGCGGTGACGATCGAGGAGTTCAAGGACGCGCAGACCGACAGCGTCAAGAGCCTGCTGAACGTGCTCTACGTGCTGCTCGCGCTGTCCGTGCTGGTCAGCTTGTTCGGCATCGTCAACACGTTGGTGCTGACCGTCTTCGAACGCACCCGGGAACTCGGGATGCTGCGCGCGATCGGTCTGACCCGCGGGCAAGTGAAGAAGATGATCCGCCAGGAGAGCGTGATCACCGCCTTGATCGGCGCGGTGATCGGGATAGCTCTCGGACTGTTGCTCGCGTTCCTGCTGGCCTCTCGGTTGGACGAGATCTCGTTCACGGTCCCGGTCTCGCAGTTGGTGATCTTCGCCGTGGTATCAGTTGTCGTCGGCATCATCGCCGCCATCTGGCCCGCCCGCCGAGCCGCCCGCCTCAACCCCCTGGAGGCCCTCCAGTACGAGTGACGTTCACCGCGGTCCCGGCGGGCTGACCCGGTTCCCCAACCCGCCGGTGCAACGCCGTACGGCCGTGGGCCGCTTCGTACGAGTGATGCCCGCTGCGCCCCTAGCTGCCTCCACGACGGGTAGGGTCTCGGCATGGCGCCGGACAGCCGGGAGATCACGATCAACGAATGGTTCCGCCCCGCCGATTTGCTGTGGCTGGCGGTGGGCGTGCTGGCGATCGCCACTGGTGTGTGGGTATTGGCGTCCGTTCCGGAAGGCGACTTCGTGGAGGTCGGCAACAACAGCGCCTACCCCCAAGGCGTCGACACCCACCGCGCACCCCTGCTCGTGCCACTCATCGCGGTCCTGGGCTTCATCGGCCTGAAGTTCGGTCTCCAACTCCGCTACCCACTGGCCGCTCGCATCGATCGGTACAGCGTCAAGCTGTACGCCCGCACCGGCCGCCTAGGCCTCCGTTTCCGCCCCGGCCCACCCCTGGCCGAAGCTCCGTGGGACGCGATCAGCCGGATCGTCCTCCGCTACCGCCGAACCAAGGTCCTCAACCTCATCCCGACCCGCACCACCGTCCTGACCTTCGAACGCCCCAACGGCAAACCCTACGGCCACACGGCCACCCTCTCCCCCTGGTCCCTCCCCGCAGTAGCCGCCGCAACTGCCCGGTTCGCTCCCCAAATCCAGGTAACCGACGAACGCAACCCGAACAACCCCCGCATCCACACCCCGTAACAACCCGGCCAGCTCCGCCTGCTTGGCGCGTGCGTCCCCACAGGCCCCCATTTGCGGTCGCTGTCACGCCCGGTCTGCCACCGCGCGATCGCCCCCAACTGAAGGGGATAACCCCGCGAACTGGAGGTTCTTCGTCGGTACACCAACGAAGAACCTCCAACCCGCGGGGTTATCCGGCTCGATTGACGTGTCCGTGGGTCACTTCGTGGTGGCTGTGAACAGGTTCCGCAGCAGCTCCCACGTCTCGGCGGACCACCCGGCTGGACGCTGCGCCCCATCGCCCGACCGCCCCCGAAAACCCCTAGATGATTGATGCGCGGCCCGAAGGTGTGCACGCTCGACAGTTAGTGTGGTGCGGGGCGGGTGTGTTCGGTGTCTGATTCACGCTCAGCTGTGGCCCCTGGCACGGGACACGTCCTGTCGACCTGACACACACAACACACGCCACACGCCACCCACGCCACATGCCCGAGCGTCCCCGGCTCCATCACCACGACCACCGAATCCAGACCAGGCCGTGCATCAATCATCTAGGAGAGTTTCCGGGCGTCGATGGAGGGTTCTTCGTCGTCAGACGCCCGAAACCCTCCCACCATCCACGGCTCCGACAACCCCGCCTGCCCCACCCGGCCACACCGCAACCACCCAGACCCCAGCCAGCCCCCAACCAGCCCCGTCGGCCCCCGTCGGCACCGTCGGCATCCGTCAGGCCCCGCCCGTCAGGCATCCGGCAGCCACCCGTCAGCCACCGGCCATCCAGCCGGCGTCCACACGCCCGGATAACCCCTCGCCGCCGACAGCGAAGCCAGCCATATCGCCCGCCCAAGCGCAGCCCGGACCCGGGCATTCCTCGCCACCGTCGCCCGCTGCCACCACACCCGGCCTCGTCAGCCATAGCCGACCAGCCGCGATCGCCGACATACCCCCGGACCGGCCGCGATCGCCGTACCTCTGCTCGGCCGCGGTCGCCACGCCTGGCGACCGGCCGCGGTCGCCGCCGTACCCCGCGACTTTGTGCACCAGGTCCGTACCTGTCTTCCACTTTGTGCACCAGATCCGTACTTCCGCGGTCGAAAAGTACGGATCTGGTGCACAAAGTGCACGTCCGGAGGCCGGCGACTGGTCCGCCGCCGGCGCCGGGCCCCCGTCCCCGGGCACCGCAGGCGGCGACCGTCCGCGCTTGCCGGTCTCCGGTCACCGGCGCGCTCGCCCCACCCACACATCAGTCACAACGGCCGGTTGTCCCCTCGTGTTGGAGTGGCAGCGTGCGGGTTGGGCGGCGTGGTCCCACGACTATCCGTCCGGGAGGTCGATCCAGCCATCCACGCTGCACACCGGCTCCGGAGCTTCCCCGTCCTCGAGCAGCAACCGCCGGCGAAACTCTCGTTCCTCGATCGTGGACACGTTCACCCCTCCGCGTCCGCGTCGAACGCCCTCAATCGATCGAAGAGCGTCCGACAAACCGCACCATCCTCAGCCACCGAGAGCGGGGCCAGATACCGCCACTTCTCGGGATCATCCGGAAAAGCAATCCGAAGAATCAAAGCCTCCCAGCCAAGATTCGCCCCGGTGCCAAGGCTCCCCACCAGCCACGAGTGGAACTCGTCCAACCAGGTCGGATGGTCGAAGGCGTACTGATAGCCCCGCAAGAACGCTGTGTACGTGCGGAACGAACCATCAATCCCGAACATCCTCGGCTGCTCCGCAAGATGTTCGATCAACCACGCGCGCGATCTCAAGGAACTGACCTCCCGAGCCCGGGGATACTCCTGATTCGTGATAGGTTCCCGCACCCCCGTCGGCGACGGTACCAGCGCTCATCAGTCTGACCGGACAGGGTCAGCAACCTCGGCCGGATACGCATCGCATCTGAGGTCGTGATGTACCGGGGGTACCGCAGGCGTTTGGGCCAAGAGGTTCCGAGGCGAGACCGTCGTGATCCTCTCCTGGCATGTAGGCGCCTCCGAGGTTCACGGTGCGATTGGTTCGGTACGCGACGACTTGATCGAGGTCGAGGTCCCTCACCCGTGAGTCGTCCCCCATCTTCCCGTCCGCGACGCGACTGCTGGACATCCACCCGAAAGGGTGCCCTACGCGATGTCCGCGGTCCATTCATTGGTGGTTGGCTCGTACCCTGAGTTGTTCAGCGCCTTGCTCCGGACCTGGTCCCAGTGATGGCCGGTCAGTCTTGTCAGGGCATCATCGGGCGTTCCGGGGTTTCCAGCGACCGATGCAGCGACGGCGTCGTGCGGATCAGCAGACAGAGCCGCCAGGACATCCCCAGGAGCGTCTTTTCTGCTTGCGATCCGTGCCCTCACCCGCCAATCGCTGTCTTGGCTCAACAGGCGCACGACCTCCGCAGGAAGTGTGCGGTTGAAGGCGACCCAGAACCGCATGTCCGGGTGCTCCCTGACGATCTCGAGCCACACCTCGAGCGGCGCCTCATCCCGCTTGATCCGCTGCCAATCAGTACCGTCCCAGCTCCGACGCAGCCCGACGAACTCGTCCGCACTCCCGATCACGTCAACATCCTCGTTTCGACCGACAGCCCTTCACATCGACCTCGGCGTTGCCATGCCTCTCTCCCCCGCCCTGTCCCGCACGTGTGAGCCGACCAGGGTATGAGCTCCGGCCCGGAGCCTACTCGGGGCGATCTCCCCGGGCCGGCGTTGCGTCACCGCGGACCAGCTTGGCCTTGGGATGCGCGGACCGAGGGGTCACGCAGTACGTCGCCAGATGCCAGGCTGATCACCTCGACCGGTCGTTGGTGACGTCCCTCGCCCTCGCGCCCTTCGTTCAGGGGTTGACCCCTGAGGTGGTGGGTTGACCCCTGGAAATCTTGGGGCCGAACCCACCATCTCAAGGGTCAACCCCTGCCTGATCTGGTCGGCTGCGGCCGAACGGATGCACTGCGTTGAGCGGGCGGCAGCCCTCATCGGGAGGCGGCCAGGAGGAGCGACTGCGTAGCGCGCCGGGGGCGCGCCAAGCAAGCCCACGAGCCTTTGCCGATCACCGGAGCGTGTTGCCGGATTGTCATCGGTGGGACCTCGGATGGCTACCTTCGGGTGGAGTTGGGTATGGCTGGGGCAGACAGCCTTGGGCTGTTGACCGCCCGTGACCCCTCCGGAAGGGAACCCTTCATGCGCCGCCTTCCCCGCGCACTTGTTCCGTGCGCGCTGATCGCCGGACTGCTGCTTCCGGCCGCTCCAGCTGCCGCCAACCGTGCGGATTTCGACATCCAGGCCCATCGCGGCGGGCTCGGACTGACCGTGGAGAGCACGATCGCCTCGTTCTCCCACGGGCTCCAACTCGGTGTCAGTACGCTCGAGCTCGACGTACAGATCACCGAGGACGGCCACGCCGTCGTCACCCATGACCGCAAGGTCGACGCGAAGAAGTGCCGCGACACCGCCCCCTACACCGCCGGCGATCTCGAATTCCCGTACGTCGGCAAGTACATCAACACGCTGAGCCTCCAGCAGGTAGAACAACTCGACTGCGGCTCGCAGACCCTGCCGAACTTTCCAGGGCAACAGCCCGACCCCGGCGCCCGCATGCCTGAGCTGCGAGACGTGTTCGCCCTGGTGCACCGCTACCACGCGTACGGCGTGAAGCTCAACATCGAAACCAAGGTCGAGGCAGGCGCGCCGAGCGAGACGGCGCCGCGGGAGCAGTTCGTGCAGGTGGTCGCCAGCGAGATCCGCAAGGCGAACATCGCCCGGCAGGTGACGATCCAGAGCTTCGACTGGGGCTCCCTGATGCGGATGCGCCAGGTGATGCCCAAGCTGCCGTTGGTCGCGCTGACGAACTACGACTTCCTCCAGGTCGGCCAACCCGGCAAGTCGCCGTGGCTCGGTGGGATCGACATCGACGACTTCGGCGGCGACCTGGTGAAGGCGACGAAGTCGTTCGGTGCGTCGGCGATCTCGCCGGTGCACGGATTCCCGCAGAACGGCAAGGTCACGGACCCGGACTACCGCCCGTACGTGACCGGGGAGATGGTGAAGTCCGCGCACAAGGCCGGCCTGAAGGTGATCCCGTGGACCGTCGACGACCAGGCGACCATGCAGTCACTGATCGACAACGGGGTCGACGGCATCATCACTGACTACCCCGATCGGCTGCGTGAGGTGGCCCGGAGCAACAACTTCAAGCTCCCCAAGTCGTACGACGCACCCGCCGTCCGTGCGCTGCCGGCAGCGCACGCCCACAACGACTACGAGCACCGGCGACCACTGCAGGACGCGCTCGACCGCGGGTTCAACAGCGTCGAGGCCGACGTGTGGCTCATTGACGGTGAACTGCGCGTCGCCCACGACCTCGAGGACGCACAACCCGGCCGTACCCTCGAAAGCCTGTACCTCAGGCCGCTCGCCGACCGCGTCACAGCGAACCACGGCCAGGTGTACAAGAACGGTGGCGGATTCCAGCTGCTGATCGACATCAAGAGCGACGGACCCTCGACGTACGCCGCCATCCACCAGGCGCTGGCGAAGTACCGCGGAATCAGCACGATCTTCGCCGGCGGACGCACGTACCAGGGCGCGGTCACTGCGGTCATCAGCGGCAACCGTCCGCTCGAGGCGATGCGGGCGCAGAGGATCCGGTACGCCGGGTACGACGGACGCCTGGCCGATCTGCCGTCCGGGATGCCGGCGTCGCTGATGCCGCTCGTCAGCGACAACTGGACGAACCACTTCACCTGGCAGGGCGTCGGCGCGATGCCCGAGGCGGAGAAGACCAAGCTGCACGACATCGTCACCCAAGCTCACCACGCCGGCTACAAGCTCCGGTTCTGGGCCACCCCGGACGCCCCCGGCGCCGCCCGCGAGGCGCTCTGGCGCGAACTGACGGACGCCGGTGTCGACTACCTCAACACCGACGACTTGCACGGCCTGGAGGACTTCCTCCGCGGTTAGCCGGGTTTGATCTCCGTGAGGGCGAGGATGTCCTTGCCCTCACGGAGCGCCCGGCGCTGTTTCACCGCACCGTTGCCGTCGGTCAGCGCACGATGGATGCCTTCGGCCACCAAGTCGATCGCGTCGAGCTCCTGCAGGGCGGGCTCAACGTGGCGTTGCAGCCGTTCCAAGACCTTTGCCATCGGCATCGGTTCGGCGGACAGTACGTCGAGGCCGGCGTCGCTGACACCGTTTCGGGCGGCCAGCCAGTACGCGGCACGCAGTACTTCGAGGTCCGGTGTCGGGCCGCGGCCGCCGTCCTCCAGTGCGATCATCACGATGGCACGGACCAGCGTCGCCAGCAGGACGGACTCGTCCACGGTGAGCGGGATGTCGCTGACCCGGACCTCGACGGTCGGCAGGTGCGTCGACGGGCGGACGTCCCAGTACACCATCTGCTCGTCCATCAGCGTCCCCGCCGCCAGATGCATCGCGACGAGGGCCTCGTAGTGCTCCAACGACTCGAAGTACGGTGGCGGGCCGGCGCACGGCCAGCGCGCGATCATCAGCCAGCGCCAGCTCGCGAAGCCGGTGTCCTTGCCCAGGTAGTACGGCGAGTTCGCGGTCAGCGCGAGCAGCGCCGGCAGCCACGGGCGGAGGTGATTGCTGACGCGGACGGCTGTCTCTTTGTCGGATACGTCGACATGGACATGTAAGCCGCAGACCCCGTGCTCGCGCGCGAGCGACCCCCAGCGATGGGCCAGCTCCTGGTAGCGCGGCTGCTTCGTGATCGACTGCGCTGCACGGCCCTGCGGAGCCACCCCGATCGCCAGCAACCGGGCGCCCTCGTCCGCGGCCGCCGTGGCCAGCCGCGCGCGCAGCTCCGACAGCGCCGCGTGCAATTCGGCCGGCGTGCGGCAGACCGGGGAGTTGATCTCGACCATGGCTCGGGTGAGCTCGAGCGCGACGTCCCCGTCCTGTACCTCCTTGACGACGGCCTTGCTCCGGGGCAGCGGGTCACCGGTGGCGGACACGAGGAGTAACTCCTCCTCGACACCGAAGGATGGTTGTCTCACCCCGTCCGAGTACCCGATCGGGCACGAGTTAGGCTCTCCGGCGTGAGTCTGCCAGTTGTCACCGCGACCCGGTACGTGCTGCCGCTCCGGGAGGGCGGATCGCTGCCCGGTGTTGTCGAGGGCAACGATCTCGGCACGTACGTGATCAAGTTCCACGGCGCCGGCCAGGGACCGAAGGCACTGATCGCCGAGGTGATCGTCGGCGAACTGTTCCGCCGGCTCGGGCTGCGCGTCCCGGAGCTGAAACTGATCGAGCTCGACCCGGCGATCGGCCGCTCCGAACCGGACTTCGAGATCCAGGAGCTGCTGATCCGCAGCGCCGGCCTGAACCTCGCGGTCGACTTCCTGCCGGGCTCCTTCGGGTACGACGGATCCGCCGGCAACCCTGGTGACGACGCGATGGCCCGCATCCTCTGGCTGGACGCGTACGTCGCCAACGTGGACCGCTCGTGGCGCAACACCAACATGCTCGTCTGGCACAAGAACCTCTGGCTGATCGACCACGGCGCCGCGCTGTACTTCCACCACTCGTGGATGTCCGCCGAGAAGTTCGCCGCTCAGCCGTACGACGCGAACGATCACGTGTTCTCCGTCGCAACGCCCGGCGTGGCGAAGGTGGACGCCGAGCTGGCGGCGGCGATCACGCCGGAGCTGCTGACCGAGGTCGTCGCCCTCGTCCCCGACGTCTGGCTGGGCGAAGGCGACCGGGAGCGGTACGTCGGCCACTTGCTGGCGCGCCTGGAAAACCGCACCGCCTGGGTGCCGGGAGGTGCGCGATGAAGCCTTTCGACTACGTCATCCTGCGGGCGGCGCCGCGTATCCAACGCGGTGAGTTCATCAACGTCGGCGCCGTCTTGTACTGCCAGGCACTGGACTTCCTCGGCGCCGCCTGGGACGTCAACCCGGACCGCCTGCGCGCCCTGGATCCGAACGTCGACGTGGATGTCGTCTGCGCGTCGCTGGATCAGGTGCGCGCGATCTGCGCGGGCGATCCGGCCGGTGGTCCGGCGGCGGCCACGAGCATCGGCGAGCGGTTCCGGTGGCTCGCGGCGCCCCGCAGTACCGTCGTCCATCCCGGCCCGATCCACAGCGGGCTCACCGACGACCCCGCCGCGGACCTGGAACGATTGCTGGACTCCTTCGTCCGTTAGCTGTTGAGGGCCCTCGACACCACGTCGCGGGCCTGCGTGAACACCTCGTCCAGGTGCTCGGCGCCCTTGAACGACTCGCCGTAGATCTTGTAAAGGTCCTCGGTCCCGGACGGGCGGGCGGCGAACCACGCCGACTCGGTGGTGACCTTCAGCCCACCGATCGCCGCGTCGTTCCCCGGAGCGTGCGTCAGCCGGTCCACGATCGGCTCGCCGGCCAGCTCGGTCGCCGTGACCGCATCGGCCGACAGCTTGGCCAGCTTCGCCTTCTGCTCACGGGTCGCCGGAGCGTCCACCCGCGAGTACGCCGATGCGCCGAACTTCTCCACCAACTTGGCGTGCGCGACCGACGGCGTCTCACCGGTGACCGCGGTGATCTCACTCGCCAGCAGCGCGAGCAGGATGCCGTCCTTGTCCGTCGTCCACACCGTGCCGTCGAAGCGCAGGAAGCTCGCACCGGCGGACTCCTCGCCGCCGAAACCGACCGAGCCGTCCACCAGCCCCGGCACGAACCACTTGAAGCCGACCGGTACCTCCCACAGCCGACGCCCCAGGTCCGTCACCACGCGGTCGATCAGCGAGGACGAGACGAGTGTCTTGCCGACGGCGACGTCCGGACCCCACTCGCGGTGGCTGAACAGGTACGAGATCGCGACGGCCAGGTAGTGGTTCGGGTTCATCAGCCCGGCGTCCGGCGTGACGATGCCGTGCCGGTCGGCGTCCGCGTCGTTCCCGGTCGCCACGTCGTACTTGTCCCGCTGCGCGACCAGCGAGGCCATCGCGTACGGCGACGAGCAGTCCATCCGGATCTTGCCGTCGTGGTCGAGCGTCATGAACGACCAGGCCGGGTCGATCCGCGGGTTCACCACGGTCAGGTCGAGCTGATGCCGCTCGGCGATCGCGGCCCAGTAGTCGACGCTCGCTCCGCCGAGCGGGTCGGCGCCGATCTTCACGCCGGCGTCGCGGATCGCGGCCAGGTTCAGCACCGCGGGCAGGTCGTCGACGTAGTGCGCGACGAAGTCGTAGTCCCCCGCGTGCCGGCGCGCCTGCTCGAACGGCTTCCGCCGTACCGCACGGTTGCCGCCGGCGATCAGCTCGTTGGCCCGGTTTGCGATCCAGCTGGTCGCGTCCGAGTCAGCCGGCCCGCCGTGCGGCGGGTTGTACTTGATGCCGCCGTCCCGGGGCGGGTTGTGCGACGGCGTGATGACGATGCCGTCCGCGTCGGCGTTGTCGCGGTTCAGCCGCAGGATCGCGTGCGACACCGCCGGGGTCGGCGTGAGCCGGTCCGCGCTGTCCACCAGGGTCTGTACGTCGTTGCCCGCCAGCACCTCGAGGACCGTGCGCCAGGCCGGCTCCGAGAGTCCGTGACTGTCGCGGCCGACGAGCAGCGGGCCCGTCGTACCTTGTCCGGCCCGGTACTCGCAGATCGCCTGCGTGATCGCGAGGATGTGCGCCTCGTTGAACGCGGAGTCGAGACTCGAACCGCGGTGCCCGGACGTCCCGAAGACGACCTTCTGGGCCGGGTCGTCCACATCCGGGGTCAGCTCGCCGTACGCCGCGAGCATGGCGTCGACGTCCACGAGGTCCTCTGGCTGGGCGGGTTGTCCTGCGCGTGGATGCATGACCACATGCAACCACAACCGGCTCAGCCCGTGTACGGGGTGAGCAGCTGGTCGACCGGAGCGTAGTCGTCGGTCAGCACGGGCGCGTCGCCGACGAAGCCGTTCGGCCGGTCGAGGACCTGCATCGGCGTCTCGAGGTGGTTCCGGATCGCGGCAGCGTCGATCGGCTGGTCGGAGGCCGCCACCACGAAGTTCCCGCCGCCCTCGCCGGCCAGCTCGTCCGTCCGCGCGATCACGGCGACGTGCGGGAACACCGCCTGCGCGGTGGCGATCTCGGCCTTCGCGAACTTCGCCGCGCCGTAGTCGATGACGTTGATCAGGTACAGCCCCTCCGGCCGCAGCGCGCGCCGTACGTCGGACATGACCTCGCGCGTCGTCAGGTGCCACGGCACGGACACCCCGCTGAACGCGTCCATGATGACCAGGTCGCGGCTGTCGGTCGCCTCGTCGCGGACGCCGAGCCGGCCGTCCTTGACCGTCACCGCGAGCTCCGGGCCCGTCCGGACACCCAACTCGCGTTTGTCGATGTCCACCACGGCCTGGTCGATTTCGTACACCTGGTGCTTGCTGCCCGGGCGGGTCGCCGTGAGGAACCGCGCCATGGTCAGACCGCCGCCGCCGACGTGCAGGACGTCGAGCGGCTGCTTTTCCGCCCAGGTGCCGTCGATCGCGGCCGCGAAGCTCCGGATGTACTCGAACTCCAGGTACGTCGGGTCGTCCAGGTCGACGTACGAATGCCGCAACTGGTCGAGGTACAGCGTGCGACCGCTCGCCCGGTTCGGGTCGGCGTCGACGCGGGCGCAGTGGTACGCCGTCTCCACCTCGCAGGGACGCGGCGCGATGACGGTCAGGGTGGCGCCGATGACCGCCACAGCGACCGGCTTGGCCGCTGCCTTGACGCCACGCAGCATCAGGGTCAGCACGATGCCGACCAGGACCAGTACGCCGCCGAGTGCGAGGACGATCGTGCTGATCGGGACAGTCGACACGAACAGGAAGCCGGTCAGCACTGTGCCGACGATGCCGCCCACCGTGGCGTACGCCGACAGTCGGCCGACCACCGTGCCGGTCTGGGCCAGTGTGTCCAGCCGTAGCTTCGTCACCATCGGCGTGACCGCGGACAGCAGGGACGCAGGCGCGAACAGGCTGATGGCGAGCACCAGGAACACCAGGTCGCTGGCGCCGCCGCGGAACGCCTCACCGGTCCAGCGGACGACCGGAAGCACCAGCATCACCAGAGCGCCGCCGAACAGGATCAGTGGGCCGAGTGTCCGCTGCGGCGGCACGGCGTCCGCCATCCGGCCGCCCAGCGCCGCGCCGGTCGCGATCGCGGCCAGTGCGACGCCGATGACCGCAGTGTTCGTCTCCAGGGTCAACCCGATGTACGGCGCGACCAGCCGCAGCGAAATGAGCTCCAGCACCATGACAGCCGCCGAACTACCGAACGCCAGCGAGATCGCCAGTTTCTGGCCCATCGGCCCGCGCATCTTCACCACGTCACCCTATAGAACGCCCAGACTCATCCAGACTGGTCCAGCCGGGCGATCAGGGTCTTCGGCGCGATCTGGCGGTACGCCGTCTCGACCAGGTCCTCGAAGTGCTCCCAGTCGACCTCCACATCGAGGTATACACCCAGCCAGCCACGGTGACCGACGTACGGCGGCCGGAAGAAGTGCTCCGGATCGTCCGCGACCAGTGCCTCCTGGACGCCCGGCGGCGCCGCCATCCACACGGCCAGGCGGTCGTCGTGGTGGTGGTCGGCGTACATCACGAACGTCTTCTTGTCCCGGACGAACCACGTCGGCTCGCCGTGGCTCGGCCGCTCCGTGACCTCAGGCAGCGCGAGACACAGGCCGCGCACCCGCTCGAGAGCATCCATCTCGCCAGTCATCTGCTCAGTGTCGCGGTTTCGGGGTCACGACGCCGTGTTCGTAGGCGTAGACCACCGCCTGGGCGCGGTCGCGGAGGTCCAGCTTGGTGAGGATGTTGCTGACGTGCGTCTTGACGGTCTGCTCGGCCAGGACCAGTTCGTCGGCGATCTGGCGGTTGGACAGTCCCCTGGCGACTTGTCGCAGTACGTCGGTCTCGCGCGGGGTCAAGCGGGCCGGCGTGGCCGGTACGACGGGTTGTGCACGGGTGAAGTCCTCCACGAGACGCCTGGTGACGGACGGGGCGAGTAGGGCGTCACCGGCAGCGACGACGCGGACCGCGGCGGCCAGGTCGTCCGGCGTGGAGTGCTTGAGGAGGAAGCCGCTCGCCCCGGCGCGGAGGGCGGCGTACACGTAGTCGTCGAGGTCGAACGTCGTCAGCATCACGACACGTGGCGGTTCGCCTGGTGTGGAACCGTTGAGGATCTGTTGCGTGGCCTGCAGGCCGTCGAGTTCGGGCATCCGGATGTCCATCAGGATCACGTCCGGCTTCAGCTGTTCGGCCAGCTCGATTGCCCGCACGCCGTCGGCTGCCTGTCCTACGACTTCGATGTCTTCCTGGGCGGCCAGCAGGGCGCTGAACCCGGCGCGGACCATCTGCTGATCGTCGACCACCAGGACAGTGATCACGTCGCCTCCTCCATCGGCAGCAGGGCGTGGACCAGGTAGCCGCCTTCTGGGGTCGGGCCCGTGCTGACGGTGCCGTCCAGGAGGGCTACCCGCTCACGCATACCGGTCAGGCCGTGGCCGGTACCAGGTGCTGTTGTCACGGGCAGTGGCGGCTTGTCGTTCTGCACGATGACCTCCAGCTCTTGCGCGCAGCGCCGTACGGTCACGTGGACCGTAGCGTGCGGAGCGTGCCGTACTGCGTTGCTGAGGCCTTCCTGCACGACGCGGTATGCCGTGAGCTCAACGGCCGGGTCGAGTCCTTGCGGTACTTCGTTTGTCAGGCGCACGTCCGCGCCGGCACGGCGGGTGCTTTCGACGAGCTCGGTCAGTTGCTCCAGACCTGGCTGCGGGTCCAGCTCTTGGCGCTGGTCGGTGGGTTCGCGGAGCAACCGCAGTACCCGCCTCATCTCGGTCAGCGAGGACCGTGCTTCCTCGGCGATGCCGGCGAACTCCGCACGTACGTCGTCGTTCACGTGCTGGAGGCGGTGTGGGGCGCTGTCGGCGCGGACCACCACGACGGACAGGTGGTGTGCTACGACGTCGTGGAGTTCACGGGCGATTCTGGCGCGCTCCTGGAGCCGCTCCCGTTCGGCGCGCTCTGTCTGGGTGATGGTCTCCTGCTCGCGCAGGCGGCGGGTCGCATCTCTGCGGCTCCGGATGAGGTCCCCGATCAGTGCAGCTGCCGCGGACAGGGCGGCCATGGTGATCAGGTTGGTCCAGCTGGCACGGTCCGGGGACAGTGCGGTCGCTGCGAGGCCCAGAACCTGCGTCGCCACCCACCAGCCGGCCAGCTCACGTCGGCCGAGGCCACGTGCACCTGCGATCGCCAGCACGAACGAGTGGCCGAATGCGGAGGTAGTACTCCAGGGCCACGGTTCGCTGGGACCGGCTGGTGTGGTGAGGGTCGCTGTGAGTGCAGCTGTGCCGAGCGAGGCGGCGAGTGCCCACTGCGGGCGCCACCACGCGCCGCCCAGTGCCAGTGCGCGGGCGATCGCCAAGGCGGGGACTGCTGCCGTTGGTAGGTCGTAGTGCTGGAGCAGGTCCATCGCCGTCAAAACCAGCAGCGCCGCTGCAGCGATCCACGCCCAGCGTCCGCGCGTCCACCCGTTCGCACTCTGCACAGTCGGACCCTACTCACACCTGACCGAGCCAGGACCAGAACAAGGCGACCCACCCCGCCGCGACGGCAACCGTTGCCGGCAGCACCCACTTGCCTTCGCCACGCACCAGCCGCTGATGCAGCGCGGCGATCCCCCGCAGCACTGCCGCCAGCACGACGAGACACGGCACCGCCAGGAGCGCATGCACAGCCCAAGCTCCACCCCACGAGGGCCCACCCCAAGTCCCCGGCTCCACCACCCTGTCCTCAACCAGCCCCCACCCCAGCCCTCGCACCACAGCCAGAGCCCCGAGCCCCATCAGAAACCAGCAGCCCACCCCTAACACCACACTCAGCACGCCGACCCCGAACCGCCTCCACCTCGACTCGGGCTGCTGGGCGCCTTGGGCTGCCAGGTGGCGCCGGCGGTGGGGTGCGATGTGCGGGGCACGGCTGAGCGCGTCGACCATCGTCATCACGCCGACGGGTGCGAGCAGCACGTCGTACCTGATCGCCTGCACCAGCACCCGGATCCACCCGCGCCGCCGTACGCCCGGAACAGGCCTGCTCATAACGTCCGTCATCGTCTTCTCCTCGGTCTCAACTCCTGAGATCGAGGCTAGGAATCCGGGCCCGCGGGCGCGTCCGGCCAGAGAGCCAACGTGCGATCAGTACCCCGGTAGGGGGTGCACAGTGATCCAGGTCACAGTGACCACGAAGCGTGGTGTGACGTTACACGATCAGTGCCGGACGGCACGCACGGCTCGCTGTACTGCGGTGGGCGCGAGCGGCGAGTCCAACAGGAGGTACTCGGACACATGCGGATGCGGACCCTGGCGGCGACCGCCACGCTGCTCCCGGTAGTACTGCTCCACGGTTGCGGAACCGACACCGGCGTCGCGGCGGCGCTGCCGTCGGCGCAGAGGGCGGCCCGGACCACGACCACCGACGAGGCCGCGCAGTCCGACGATCCGGTGGTGAACGCCTACTACACGTATCGCGCCGCGCTCGACGTGATGATGCGCAGCGGCGGCGGCAAGGTCAAGCAGCTCGAGTCCGCGATGACGCCGAAGATGTACCAGGCGATCAGCGTCCAAGCACGGTACTTCCGCGCCAACAAACTGCGCAACATCGGCAACACCAAGGTGATCTGGGCCAAGCGCACCCTGTCGTCCACCGGCGTCATCGTCAGCGCCTGCTACGACACCTCCGCCGCGCGCACCGTCAACGTCCGCGGCCGCGGCGTCCTCCCGAACACCACCCCGACCCGCTGGCTGGACCAGATGCGCGTCGTCGACACCGACGCCGGCTGGATCGTCGACGGCGGCACCACCACCCCGAACGCCTGCTGAAGCTCACGGCTTGATGCCAACGCGATCACGATTGCGTGGCCGTCCGATTCCGCTCCGTACGCCCCGGGAAGACTCGTCGGCAAGTGCCGGCTAGGTCGAGGGGTCCACCGATGATCGACACGAGCATCACCCGATGGCTGCCGTTCCTGGGACGCCGGACGGCGCACGCGACGCGACGCCCCACCGGTTCGCGCGTCACCCGGCTCGCGGCGCAGTACGACGCCGAGGTCGACGCCGCGCTGCAACGCCTGTGGCCGAAGGCGCGGATCTACCACGACCGCGAATTCACCCACGACCGCGCCGACTTCCTGCTCGTCGTCCGCGGCCGCGGCGTGATGATCGAAACCAAGGTCAAGAGCGACCCCGGCGTGTTCCGCGGTTCCACACTCCCACCGCTCCTCGACCGCCTCCAACGCGACGGCCGCCGCCTCGTCGTCCTCCTCAACCAGGGCGACCCCACCCCCGCCCGGGACCTGATCAGCACCAAACTCGGCGACAAAGGCCAAATCATCGTGTGGTCCGGCCCGCACCACGACACCGACCTGAAGGACGCCGTCGAAACCCTCCTCCAGCAAACCACCCGCCACGCCTGACGCCGCACTCGGGCGCGCTGCACCCCTCCGGTGGCGCGGTGTCGTGCGGGTGCGGGGACCCGGCCAGATCCCCGCCGACCACAGTTGTCAGGCGTTCTTGATGGCCGAAACCTCGAGCTCGAGGGTGACCTTCTCGCTCACCAGGACGCCGCCACCTTCGAGGGCAGCATTCCAGGTGACGCCGAAGTCCTTGCGGTTGATCACGACCGAACCCTCGAGGCCGACACGCTGGTTGCCGAACGGGTCGGTCGCCGAACCGGTGTAGTCGAACGGGATGTCGACCGACTTCGTCACGCCGCGGATCGTCAGGTCACCGCTGACCACGAACTCGTCGTCGCCGGCCGCCTTCACCGCGGTCGACACGAACGTGATCTCCGGGTACTCGTCCATCGCGAGGAAGTCGTTGCCGCGCAGGTGCTCGTCACGCTGGTTGTTGCGGGTGTTGATGCTCTTCGCCTGGATCACCACGCGCCCGGAGGAGTTCGCCGGGTTCTCGCCGTCGACGTGGAAGGTGCCCTCGAACTCGTCGAACGCGCCGCGCACCTTGGTCACCATCGCGTGCCGCGCACTGAACCCGATCCGGCTGTGCGATCCGTCGATGGTGTAGTCACCGCTGAGTGCGGCGTAGTCACTGGACATACCCGAGTGTCCTCCAGAAGTAGTTGAACATTAGACAGTACAGATTTCACCCTTCTCGCCTCGAAGTCCACTCGACACCCCCCGTGTCCACTTCGTGGACACCAACCCATCCGCCGAACGCCCAGCCACTCGCCCACTCGCCCACTCGCCCGCCGAGTCGTGAAAAACGGCGCTCCCGCCGAACCGATTTCCACGACTCGGCGCACCCCGTCCGAGCCAATCGCCACGACTCGGCGGCGCCGGGCCCGGTGTCCGGCGCACCCGGGCCGGCCGATCAACTGTTGCCAGGGGCAAAAGTTTGGCCGGCTCGGGTGACTGATGTGTCGACAGGTTCAGCGCGCCGTGCGCGGCCTGCTGTTGTTTGTCGAGGTGGCGTGCGGTGCGGTGCGGCGCCCGGCGGGCGCGGCGCGGTGCGGTGCGGCGCCCGGCGGGCGCGGTGCGGCGCGGTGCGGTGCGGCGCCCGGCGGGCGCGGTGCGGCGCGGTGTGGCGCGGTGCGGTGCGGTGTGGTCGTAGGAGTGTCTGGACTTCCGCCGCACGGTGGGTTCACCCACGCTGTTGTGGGTTCCACACCCTTCACACGGGTCAGGAACCCACAACACGGTGGGTAAACCCACCGTGCGGGGACGCGCGGCGTTCGGTGCGCGCCGACTCGGTCAGCCGGCCCCACCCACGGATCGGTCACAAGAGCCGGATATCCGGTTGCAGGTGGGCCGGTGACCTTGTTTCATAGGGGCCGGAGATCGGAGGAATGTCGTGGAAGCGCTTAGCGCCGACGAGATCAGGCGCTCGTTCGTCAACCTGTCGAAGAGTCAGGTGAAGGCGATCACTCTGCCGCCCAAGTTCACCGAGCTGCCCTGGGAGTCGCTGGACTACCTCGGCTGGCGAGACGGGAAGGCGCCGAACCGGGGCTATCTCGTCGTACGCCGCGACGACGGTGTGACCGGGATCGGTGTCACGACGCAGGCGTCGGGTGCCGCGCGCCGGTTCGCCGGGTTGTGCGACCTGTGCAACACAGCGCATCACGTGAGCGACGTCGCGCTGTTCGCCGCACGACGGGCGGGTACGGCGGGCCGCGAGGGCAACACGGTCGGCATGTACATGTGCGCGGATCTGGCCTGTTCGCTGTACATCCGCGGCCTGAAGGAACTCGACGTACCGCAAGGTGAAACCGCCACCCCTGAGGTCCGCGCGGAACGCCTCGCGACCCGCCTGGAGACGTTCGTCCACCGGGTCTGCGGGTGACACTACGCTGGTAGTGCACTGTCGGCCGCGGAGCACCAGGGAGAACGCGATGACCGAGTTCCGGATCACGCACGAGATCCACAAGTCGCACCCGGACATCCGCGAGCGGCTGACCGCCACCACGATCGAGGCGATCAACGAGTCCAGTGCCCGCTCCGCCGAGGACGCGGCCCGGGTACTGCGGCACAAGCTCGCCGAGATCGGCGTACACATGAGCGACGAGGCCTGCCTGTCCGCGATCGAACGCATCCGCTCCGGCAAGCAACTCCGCTTCGAGGTCGAACCGGTCCCGACCGAGGAGTGACCGACCTGGACAGGGCCGTCAGACCGGTACCGTGCCCGGCTTACCGAGGTCCAGCCAGCTGAGCTCAGGTCTGTCGCTGAAGGCTGCTTCGATCCCGGCGCGCCCCTGCCGGAAATGGCTCCAGCCTTCGTAGTGCACCGGTACGACGGTGCGCGGCCGCACCAGCGAGCACAACGCGACACCGTCCGCGCCGGTCATCGTGTACCGGAGCGGTCCGGTGACGCCGAACCGTACGTCGCCGAGGTGCAGCAGGACCGTACCGACGTCGAACCGGGCGCCCACCTGACGGAGTCCGTCGTACAGCACCGAGTCGCCGGTGATCCACAAACAGCCGTGTTCCTGCCCCGGCCAGCGCAACGCGAATCCGACGACGTCGCCCGTGATCCGGCTGCTGAGTGGCGGTCCGTGGCGGCACGGCGTGGCGACGATCTCCAGCGGCGGGCGGCCGTTCGTGCGCAACGTGTGCACGGACCACGGCCGCAGGCCGACCGCCCCGCCACCGAGGCGCGCGGCGCCGGGGACGGTGGTGATCACCGTTCGGGCGGTCGGCAGGAACGCGCGGCCGGTGTCGTCGAGGTTGTCCGCGTGCTGGTCGTGGGTCAACAGCGCCGCATCGATCGGCGGCAGCTCGTCGATTCCGACGGCCGGACCGGTGAGTTTGCGCGACGCCGTACCCCAGCCGAACGCGTATCGCCGCCCCGGCGGGTCGAACGTCGGGTCGGTGAGCAGCCGCCAGCCCTCGACCTCGATCAGCGTCGTGGGGCCGCCGATGTGCGTGAGACGTGCTTGGCTCACGACGCGTGCGCCAGCGCCCAGTCGAGTACGTCGTCAGCGATCTGCTGCCACCCCTGCTGCGCAGGCAGCAGATGCGCGTACCCGTCGTACTCGCGGATCTCGGTGACCGTGTTCGACTTGTAGTGCTTGGCGTTGGAGCGCTGGACCTCGGGCGGCATGATGTGGTCCTCCGAACCGGACACGAACAGCAGCGGAGCGCGGGCATCGTTGCGGTAGTCGACCCACGTGTCCTGATGCCCCGGCTGGAAGTTCGCCAGCACGCTCCCCCACAAGATCCCGCCGTTCGCCGGGATCGCGTACCGCTCGTGCAGCGCCCGTGCCTCGGCGTCGTCGAAGGTGTTCGTGAACGCGTACTTCCACTCGTCGAAGCTCAGCGGGATCGCCTTGTGCCGGTTCGCCGGGCTCTTCAGCACCGGGAACGTCGACTTCACCTGCGAGAACGGCACCACCCGAACGCCCTCGGTCGGCGCCGAGTTCATCGCCACCGCGGCCGCACCGAAGCCGTGATCGAGCAGGATCTGGGTGAATGCGCCGCCGGCCGAGTGACCGATGATGATCGGCGGCTCCGGCCCGGCCGCGATGCTGGGCGCGGCCACGACGCAACTCGTGCGGGCCCTTCTGACGTCTGCCGCAGACGGCGACACCGCAGCACCCGCGATGGCTGACGTTCTGTTCTCCCGCATCACCTGGTACGCACGCCGGCACCTGACTGACCGCACGCTCGGACCGGCGCAGCTCGCGGCGGTGCACAACGTCTCGGTGCGCTACCTGTACAAGCTCTTCGCCGAGCACCACCGCAGCCTCGAGCAGTGGCTGATCACCGAACGTCTGCGCGGCGCCGCTCGGGAACTCAAGGATCCGGCCGGTGACCATCTGCCGATCTCCGCGATCGCGGCGCGCTGGGGGTTCGACGACGCCGCTCACTTCGCGCGCCGGTTCCGTGCTGCGTACGGCGTGACGCCGCGCGAGTGGCGCCGTGGATCGTCGTCCACCGGCGGCGGGTAGGGTGCGGGCGTGGATCTTGGCGAACTGGGGCGGCGGGTCTATTCGGCCGCGCGTCTGACCGGAGAGTTCGAGTTGCGGTCGGGGCAGACGACGACGGAGTACTTCGACAAGTACCGGTTCGAGGCGGATCCGGTGCTGCTGGACGAGGTGACGGCGGCGATGGTGCCGCTGATCCCCGAAGGCACCGAGGTGCTGGCCGGGTTGGAGATGGGCGGGATCCCGGTCGTCACCGCGCTCGGGCGGCACACCGGGCTGCCGTGCGCGTTCGTCCGCAAGCACGCGAAGCCGTACGGCACGCAGCGCCTGGCCGAAGGCGCCGAGACCAGCGGGCGACGCGTCACGATCGTCGAGGACGTGGTCACCACCGGCGGCCAGATCGTCCTCTCCACCCACGAACTGCGCGCGCTCGGCGCCACCATCACCGACGCCGTTTGCATCATCAACCGCAACCCCACCACCCCCGCCCCGCTCACCGACGCCGGCCTGATCCTCCATCCCCTCCTGACCCCCGAACACCTGCACCTCTGATCCGGTGACGCTGTAAGGCCCCGCAGTTCATCGGACCCGCTTGCACGTGTGCGTCCTGTCACCGGATCCGCGCCTGCTCGTGCCGTACGTCTGGCTCCACCCGAGTGAGGTGCGCCGTGCAGAGGGATGGAACAGGCGCCTAACCGGCTTTGCGGTGGTCCGGGAGGATGAGGCGGCGGAAGTCGTCGGCGGAGATGATGGGGACGCCGAACTCGCGGGCCATCCGGGCCTTGACCGACAGGCTGTCCACGTCGGCGGCGACCAGGAAGGTCGTGTCCGGGCGGACGGCCTCCTGTGGCACGAACCCGGCTGCCACCGCGCGGTCCCACCACACCTCCCGCGGCTCCACCATGTCGCCGGTGAACACCAGCGTGCTCCCCGGCGGGAACCCGCGGGCACCAGGACGATCCGGCACGACGTACCGCCCGTCGCTCGCGCCCACCAGCGCCTCGTCGACGTCGGTGACCCGCTGCCCGAGCATCAGCGCCACCTGGTCGAGATCGCTGCGCTGATCGGGGGTTACCGAACCCGCCGCCCACGACGCCGCGGCCAACTCGGACACGTAGCACCGATGCAGGTGGTCCACCTGCGGACGGGTGAGGCCCAGCTCCGTTGCCACCTGCACCAACTGGTCCGCATCCGCGGCGGTGATTTCACGATTCGCCAGCAATGTGTCCAGCAGCACCAGATACGAGTCGGCCTGCGGCGGCTCCGGCACCCGCGGCAACTGGTCCACCAAGCGACTCATCCACCCGTGGCGACCGCCGGCGTGCACGGGTCGCACAGTCGGCGCGACATCCGTGCCCGGCAGCTCGGGCCACGGCAACCGTCGCACCTCCTCATAGGCCCATTGCCACGGCGGCGGCGACGCGAAAGCCCCTAGATAGTGAGCGAACAGCTGCGCCGTCGCCCGCGTGTCAGCCAACGCCGAATGCCAGCCCTCCAAGGGAATCCCGGCCGCCGCGCAACACGCACCGAGTGTCCGTTTGGACCCCGGGTGCAGGTACTCCGCCAAGGCCATCGTGCACATCGACCGCTCGGTGATCAGCGGGACAGCGACCCCGAGCCGCGCGAACTCCGCCCGCAGGAACCCGAGATCGAACTCGACGTTGTGCCCGACAACCATCCGCCCCGCGAGCAGCTGCCCCAGCTGCCGCGCAATGTCGGAGAACTCCGGCGCGGCCAGCACGTCGGCGGTGAGAATCCCGTGGATGTGCTGCGGCCCCAGGTCGCGCTGCGGATTCAGCAAGGTCACCCACTCGTGCTCGACCTGCCCGCGCGCGTCCAGCAGCACGACCGCGATCTCGATGACCCGATGCCGATGGGACGGCAGCAGGCCGGTCGTCTCGGTATCGATGACCGCATACATCCGGGCCTCCTCCGGCTCGCTGACCGACTGGAACAACCCAATCACAGCCCGCCGACAGTTTTCGTCAGCTCAGGGTTCCGGCAGCTCGACAGCGATCTCCGCACCCAGTTTCGCGCCGTGCGCCAGCTGCAGTTCGTCGCCGCTCCAGAACCGGCCGGGGTCGTACCAGTTCGGCTGGCGCCCGCGCAGCAGCCCCATCGCCTCGTACGTCACCGCGACCACCTCCGCGCAGTACGCCGTCTCGAGCTCGGCCGTCGACTTCCGCCACGCCGGCATCCGCCCACGGACCCAGCGCGAGGCCAGCCGTGCCGTCGACGGGAACGGCGTACCGTCCAGCCGCGCGACGGTCTTCAGTACGGCGTCCTCCATCGCGCGCGTCACGGGGAAATCGAGCTGCCGCAGCCACGCGCGCTGACCGTACTTGCGACCCCACACCAGTACGGCGTCGCGCAGGTCGTGCAACTGGACACCGCGGTGGTGCGTACCGGTCCACACGTCAGGCAGTGAACGCCCGAGTTCGGCATGCCACATCAGCGGCGGCAGGTCCTCGATCACGATCGCCATCCCGACGTGGTTCACCGGGCTGTTGGTGGTCAGCTGGATCGCGCGATCGGCCACACTCTCGCCGCGGAACAGCCAAATGTCACCTGTTCGTGTCAGTTCCGTAGCGTCATCCAGTGAAATCCGGCTGGTCACATCGCTAGGTTAGTCGGCATGAAGGTATGGAAGGTGGTAGGTCTTGCGGGACTCGTCGGCGTGGCCGCGACGGGTGTCGTCATCGCCCGCGGTGAGCGCAAGCGCCGCGCATACACGCCGGAAGAGGTTCGCGATCGCCTCAAGACCCGGGTCAAGGAAGCGGCCAACGCGTAAGGCATAGGATCGCGACCTGCCCTGGGTCTGCACACGGCCGGGCAGTCGCGGGCGCGCCGTAACTCGGTGGTACGGCGCCGCCCGCGCCCGCCCGGCCGTATCTCGTTGCACACCGCAACCATCGGTCGGCTGCGTACGGCGAGGTGCGAGCGACGACGCGCGGCTGCGGGCTTACCCGGGCGGAAGTCGCGCGGCTCGCGGTTGTCCCGCTGGAGAACGTCCCGCTAGAGGTTGTGCAGGGCAACGTCTGTCAGGCGGCCGTCGGTGATCGTCGCAGTCTGGTACGTGCAGTACGGCTGCCGCCTCCGGTCGGTCGGCGACCCGGGATTCAGCAGCCGCAGCCCGCCAGGCGTGGTGGTGTCCCACGGGATATGACTGTGCCCGAACACGAGCAAATCAAGACCTGGGTACGCCGCTTCGCACCGGGTCTCCCGCCCTTGCGCCGGACCGGTCTCGTGCACCACGGCCAGCTCCAGCCCCTCGAGCGTCACGCGCGCGACCTCAGGCAGCCGCGCCCGCAGCTCGGGACCGTCGTTGTTGCCCCAGCACCCGATCAGGCGCGCGGCACGCGATTCCAGCTCGTCGAGCAGGTCGACGCTCACCCAGTCACCCGCATGGATGACCACATCGGCGTCGTCGACCGCCTCCCACACCGGCGCCGGCAGCTTCTTCGCCCGCACCGGCAGGTGAGTGTCCGAGATCAGTACGAGGCGCATGCGCCCCACTCTCTACGCCTTCAGTGCCTCGATCAACTCCTTCTCCTTGGCCGCGCTCAGTCCGGCCTTCCGCTCACGATCCAGACCGAGCTCACGCTCCCAGGCCAGCACATCCGCCATGAACTCTCGCCGCGGCCGATGCGTCAGACCGGCCGCCTCGGCCGCTGCCCCACTCCGCGACGACCATCCCTCGTACCCCGGCTCGACGATCCACATCGCCAGCGAATCGGGCCCCATGTACTGCTCGACCTGCTGCTCCACCAACCACTCCCGCGGCGCCGGCACCACCGGCCCCGTGTGCCCACCGACCTCTCGCGCCAGCTCGACCCACTCACCGAACGGCACCAACGGCCCGCGGGTGTCGAACGTGCCCGTCCGGCCTTCGGTCGCATTGTCGAGCAACCAGCCGGCGAGATCGCGGACGTCGATCACTGACGTCGCCAGCTCCGGCGTGTCCGGCACCAGCAACGGCTCCTCGGGCGCTCGCGCCGCCCGCGCCACCCAGGCGCCGGCGCGATCGCTGCCGTCCCCCGGTCCGCCGATCAGCCCGGCGCGCGCGATCACCAGCCGGTCGCCGACCACCTCGCGTGCGGCGAGCTCACATGCCACCTTCGCCTCGCCGTACAGCTCCTGCTCGACCACATCCGTCTCAGCCGGCTTCCGCAGTACGGCGGTCTCGTCTGCGCCGGGCGTGTCGTACTTCTCGTAGGCATTCCCCGACGACACATAGGTCCAGTGCTTCGCGCGCGACCCGAACGCAGCCAGCGCGCCCTTCACGAATCCCGGTTGCCACGACACCTCGAACACCGCGTCCCAGTCGCGCGCGGGCACCGCGTCGTACGCATCCAGGCGCCTGCGATCGGCCGCGACCAGCGTCGCCCCGTCCGCGATGGCGCCGCTCTCACCGCGCGCCACACACGTCACCGCATGGCCGCGAGCAACCGCCTGCGCCGCGATCTCCCGACCGAGCCACGCCGTACCACCGAGGATCAGAATCTCCATGCCGGCAAGCCAATCAGGCGCCACCGACAGTTTCCAGAGACCTCTGCCAGCGGCAGAAAACGCCCCTGCGTGACCTTCCGCGGGCGTCAGGTCACCGTAACCGCCACCCCCTTGCCAGGCCGACGATCCGGGCGCAATGTCGAACCAACAGGACACCCAGGGGGATGTCTGTGACCGCAGGGGGAATCATGGCTGGTTTCGTGCAGATCATCGAGTACCGGACGTCGAAGCCGGACGAAGTCGCCGCGCTGATGGCCGACTACCGCGCGAAGCGGGAAGCCGCGGGCGACGGGCCGGCGCCGACGCACGCCACGACCTGCGCCGACCGGGACGAGCCCGGACGCTACTTCTCCATCGTCGAGTTCGCGTCGTACGACGAAGCGATGGAGAACTCGCAGCGCGCCGACACCGGTGAGTTCGCCGCGAAGATGATGGAACTGTGCGACGGGCCGACCACGTTCTACAACCTCGACAAGGTTGACGAGCTCGAGTACCACTGACCGCTGGTACGGCGTACGCCGGCTCGCCCAGGCGTACGCCGTACCGCGGGCGACCGGTGCCGAAAGGGGTGAACCGGCACCGGCGGATCGTGGGTCAACCGAACACGCGGTACGACGACCACGTGGACGGCGGCGCCGCGCCACGCGACCCCAGGTCCGGATGCAGCGGATCGGGGTCCTGGTGCTCGACGTGCTCGGACGTGGCGTGCAGATCCGGCCACGGCCGCGGCGGCAGCGCCTCGCGCGGCGGCACCTTCAGATCAGGGTCGGGCCCACTCTCGGGATCGATCCACTCGACCACCGTCGCGCCGCCGTGACCGTGGATCGCGACCACCGAATCGATACTGTCCCAGACGGTCGTGGTCGGATAGTCGCCGTACCACCGCACCGCGACCGCACCGTCGGTGAACTCCACGCCCTCGGCGACCGGTCCGGTACCGCTGACCCCGGACACGTCCCGATGACGGACCAACCGAAAACGACGAGAACTCATTTCGGAGCAACCTCCCACAACCGCTCCCCCGGCAGCCTCCGCTCCGGCCCTGGATCCTGATCCGGCAGCGGGTCGCTGGTCACCCGCAACCCGGCAAACCTGCGCGACATGGCCGCGGCGTACCGCTCGGCCAACTCCGCCTCGGCCCGGTAATCGGCGACCACATGCTCCCCGAACCAGACCCTGACCCGACGACGCTCCACCCGGCCCCCGACCGGACACGGAAAACCATCGTCGGACATCTCACAACACCCGGCCCCGACGCGGCCCGGTTCCCATCAGCGACCTCGCACAACCCTTCACGGCAATCACTTCCACTTCCCTGTGGGGATGGGTTCACAGAAGTGACGCAGCCGCGGACGCTTCATGACGCAACTTCCGAAGTTTTCCGCACACCCCGTAATCCCGCCGCCCGCCGCGCCCGCGGGAGGCCAACTCCGGCGGGCTTGAACAGGCTCTGGCGGGCTTGGACACGCTATTTCCTGTTCAAGCCCCCGCGTTCCCGTGCACACCCAGCCGGACAACCCACTCGACACGAGGCCGCGAGACGTCCTCGTACGCCGGCCGCACGACGTCCCGCAGTACGACGAAACTCAGCGCCGCCTCCCCGCGGTACGACGAAACTCAGCGCCACCTCCCCGCAGTACGACGAAACTCAGCGCCGCCTCCCCCGCGCCGCGTCCGAGACCGCGGGCCGGTCCCCCACTTTGTGCACCACATCCGTACCCGCGCGCCGGAAAAGTACGGATCCCATGCACAAAGTGACCCCAAGCCGGGCCGACCGAGGCCTGGCGGGTCGAATCAGCTCGGGACCCAGGGGCTCCAGATGTCGACGTCCGGGTCGTCCAAGCTGACTCCGGGGTCGAAGGTGTGGGTTTCGCGCCCCGGTAGATAGGCGGCGACGAGCCACTCGAGGTTGTGGGACAGCAGTGCCGGGACGTCGTCGAGTTCGGCAACGAGCCGGTCGAAGATCCGCCGAGCCTCCTCGGCCTGCAGAGCCTTGTGAGTGCGGTACTGAACATCGACCACCACGCCGTATCCGTCCATCGCCTGCACCTCGTCGGGATCGGGCTGGAAGGTGTTCGGGCCGATGTACACGCCGATGGTTCCATCACAAGTACGAGCGCGCGCCTTGTACTGCAACGCACCCGTGTCCGCGCGCAGGTCTCCGTTGAACTCCAACCCGACGACAGCCGCGATCCGCTCCGCCGCGACCTCCAGCGGCTCGTTCAGCGCCAAGAAGATCTCATCGCTGTCGGCCACTACGACTCCCTCGAATATGTCACCATGCGCCCGTCTCCGAGAATCACATGCACCATCTTGGCCACTGCCGTCCCCGGCTGTCCGCAGGCCCGCCGAAAGGCGCGGAACGCGTCCTGCTCCGTGAGGCGGATCAGCCGGCCGTCGACAACCAGTTCGCCGTCTCGGCCGGCCTGGGTGCTGCCGGAGTTCATGTTCCGCTTGAGGGCGCTGTTGCTGTTACTCGTCGGCGTCTTGAACTCCACGATCACGCCAACTGCCGCACCGGACTTCCGAACCGTGACATCCGGGTTCTTCGTGTTCTGGTTGCCATGATCGGCACGCCGGGCGTCGAGGCGCCAACCCTCCTCGGCGAGCCGCTGCGCGATCACCAGTTCCTGCGGGTCGAAGCTGCTCCCCGGATCGAACACACCTGGGCCGAAGTACTTGTCGCCGAGCGGCCGCAGATCCAGCGCCGGGTCGAAGTCGAGGTCGCCAAGCGTTGGGAGGTCCGGGAGGTTGAAGTCGACGACGATGGGGGCGGGGCGGGGAGGCTCCGCGGAGGTAAGTGTTGCCTCCAGTTGGTCGGCGGTGATGGTGATGGTGGCGAGGTTCCACTGCTGGTCGTCGGGCTCGGTCATGGAGTCGAGCAGGGCTTTGACGGCCTCGGTCAGTTCCGCGTCGAATGCGAAGTCGCGGGTCAGGCGCTCGGCGCGCTCCTTGTCTTCGTTCTCGTCGCGTTCCTCGTACTCCGGAACCTCACCAGCCTCCGGCACAAGCTCGAAGTCGCGGGTCAGGCGCTCGGCCCGCTTCTCCTCCTCTTTCTTGTCGGGTTCCTCGAAGACCAGCTCACCGGTTTCGGAAACGGTGATCTCGATCTCGAGGGCCTCCGGGGCGCCCTCGTCGTCGTCCTTCGCATGAGCCTTCCGATAGGCCTCGAAGACCTTGCGGGCGACCGAGACCACCGGTGGCTCGCCCTCCTCCGCGGTCTCCAGCTCCTCAGAGCTGAAGGTGAGCCGCCGCCTGGAGGGGCTGTCGATGTCGCGGACACCGCCGGTGGCCCGGTTGCGGTCGGCGGATCCGGAGGACGGGCGGTCGACAGACGGCCGACCGTCTCCGATCAGACCCTCGGCCCACGCACGGGCCTTCGGCGGAGCCATGGAGAGAAAGTGCGCCGCAGCCTCACAAGCACGGGCGGCAGCATCCAGTTGTTGCGCCGCCACCGTCGCCTGTCCACGCGACGCAAGCAGGGCGAGTTGTGCATTCTCCCGGCAGCGGGCCGCCGTACGGATCAGGTGCTCGACGACCCGGGGCACTTCGTCGAAACAGTCGACCAGCCCGCGGGCGACGCGCTGCAGCTCGGACGGCACGGTGACGCCCGAGGCTCAGATCTGGTCGGCGTAGCTCTTGCAGCCGGCCGAGGCGATTTCCAGCGCCTCGGCGGCCTGCTCGACGGCTTTGCTCGCGGCTTCGAGGATCTCGGCGATGTCGCGGTCGATGCCGGTCGCCGTACCGGCGATCAGGCTCTCCACCAGTTGGCTGTGCTGGGTGAATCTGAGTTTGAAGCCGGCCAGGCCGCCCGCTGCTTGCTTGGCCTCCATGGAGACCTGGTGCAGCTGTTCCTTGAGCCGCAGTACGTCGGACACCTCAACCCACTCCCAAACTAGTTGCGCTTCTTCGGCAGCACGATCGCCGTACCCGCCACCACGACCGGAACCAGGATCGCGATCCACCACGGCAGTCCGCTCGCCATCAGGACGAACACCGCGGCCGCGCCGCCCCAGCCCCACCAGCGCGCGCCGGGCAGGCGCGGCAGGCCGAGGACGCGGGATGCGGCCAGCATCGTGGCGGCCGCGATCGCAGCGGCCTCCACCCCGGCCAGGAACGACGCAAGGATCCACACCAGGACGAACCCGACCAGCACCAAGACCGCGCTGATCGTACGCCGCCGGCGCCGCTCCTGAAGCGCCCGGGCCTGCCGTCGAAGGTCCTCGAGCTGATCGACGGTCTCGGCCAATTGCCCGGTGATCCGCTCGGCGATCTTCTCGATGTCGTTCAGCGCGCGGATCTCGGGCAGTGTGTGGTTCGCGCGCTTGCCCTCCGCGGGCAGTCCGGCGCGTTCCAGGCTTTGGGCGGCCTTCTCGGCCAGCTCGTTGAGCCGCGTCTGCAGCGTCCGTCCGCGCTCGGCCATCGCGTCGGCCTCGGCTGCCGCGGTCGCCTCGGCCTTGGACTTGTGCGCCGTCAAGCGGTCTTGCGCCTGTTGGGCGTCGGCGCGCGCCATCGCGACGGTCCGCAGTACGCGCGTGTACTCGGCCCACTCCTGCTCTTCGGTCTTCATCGCCGCACCAACTCCACCGCACGGTCCACCTCGTCCGACCGCAAGGCCGCGTACGGTACGACGACTTGCGCCTCGGGATGCAACCCGTCCCAGAGCAACGCCCGATGCGGCTCGGACGCCCAGCGCACGAGCGGACCGGCCACCGCACGTACGCCGTCCTGCGGATGCCGCAGGAACAGATGAGTCGCCACGTTGCCACGCCCGTACCCGAGCTGCTCGGTGCACACATGCAGCCGGTTCCACCAGCCGAAGGTGACCAGGCCCTGCGCCGGACCGTCTCGCACGATGTCCTGCAACACGTTCGCCGGACTCTCGAACAACCCGTCCGCGTGCACCTGCATCCGCGGTACGCCGTGGAACCCGAAACCGAGCAGATACATCCCCGAGGCCTGCCCGTTGCGCATGTCGTCCCGCAGCCGGAACAGCCGTGGCGCGATGTCGTCGTGCTTGTCGACGGTCTCGACCGCGCACCCGAGCTGCCGCAGCACCTGCACCAGCGCAACCTTGCCCTCGGCAACGGCCGGCGCCGAGTTCGTCCCGTCCACGAACAAGAACCGCGGTGGGTCGACAGCGGCAGCGGCCGTCGACACAGCCAGCCCGGTCAGTACGCCGAGCGCGTCCGCGGGACCGTCGCCGAGGACGAGAACACCGGCACCGGGCTCGGGCTGCACCTCGACGACGACCGGCTCCTCGGTCACCGCGATCGGCAACCCTGTCCACGGCCGGCCGAGTTCCGGCTGCACCGCGGACGCCGTGTCGACGAGTCGCGCCGGCTCGGCCAGGTGGAACACCCGCGGCGGGCGCGCCGTCGTACCGGCCCGCGTCCACAGCTCCTGCCGCAGCGAGTCCAGCACTGGCTTGTCCGCGAAGCTCACCAGTACATGCTGGTTGTCGTCCGGTGATCCGAAGTTCGCGTTCAGCACCGCCTCGCCGCGGAACTGCAGCTCGGCGGCTGCGGTGTTCCCGCTGCGCAGAATCGCTTGCGAGTCGGCCGGCGTCGTCTTCAACGCGATCCGGTACGGCACCTGGCCGAAGATCGAGTCGCGCCGCGTCGACAGCCGTTTCACCCCCTCGATCGTCTGCGTCGCCAGCACCACGTGGACGCCGTACGCGCGCCCCAGCCGCACCAGCCGCTCGAGCAGCTTCGCGGCCTCGTCGGCCAGCTCGTCGTCGTCCTCGAGCAGTACCTGAAACTCGTCCAGTACGACGAGGATCCGCGGCGGCCGATCCGCGCCGGGCGGGAGCTCCGCGATGTCGGCGACGTTCCCGTGCGCCTTGAAGATCTCGCTGCGCCGGGCGAGCTCGTCCGACAGGTGCCGCAGGACGGCGAGACCGAACGCGCGATCGCTGTGCACGCCGAGCACGCGGATGTGCGGCAGCCAATGCGGCCGATCCGGACCGGGACCGAGTGCCGAGAACTCGACGCCGTGCTTGAAGTCGAGCAAGTACATCTCGAGGTCGTCCGGCGAGTACCGCGCCGCGAGACCGTGGATCAGCACCAGCAGGAGATTCGACTTGCCTTGACCGACCGCTCCACCGACCAGCACATGCGGCAGCGCCGGGTTCCCGCTCCGCAACCGCACCAGCGCCGGCGTCCGGTCGTCGTACCCGATCACCGTGCCGAGCTCGTCCTTGACCGGCTGCCACCAGGTCAGGCGATCGGGCAGCGTGCGATCGAACTCGATCGTCGGCAGTACGGCGATCTCGGCCTGCTCGGCGATCACGTCACAGATGCCTGCGGCAACGTTCGCGTCGAACGGCGGGTCCAGCTGGGCCGGGGGCAGCTGCGGCACCTCGACCCGATCGTTGATGATGGCAACCGGATTGAGGAGATCGAGCAACTGTTTGGAGTCGACGTCGAGCTCGCCCGCGGTCGCGGCGTCGTAGTGGACGAGGAAACAGATGCCGCGTTTTCCTGCCGTCGCTGCCAGGCGCAGCAGGTCACGCTGGGCCAGTGTGTCGATGCCGAACGGGTAGTCGAACAGGATGACGATCCGATACGGATCGGTGACCTGGCCGGTTTCCTTCAGCAGGTCCTCGAAGCGCTCGTGCCCCAGCTGCGCCTGCCGGCTCGCGCGCAACGACGACACGTCGACGAGCCCCGACAGCACCGTGTGCAACTGCTCCGCCGTATGCGTTGCCCGAGGCACCAATTGCGGGTATTTCGTGGTCAGGTGACCGAGCAGCCCCATCATCCCGGTCAGCTTCGGGTCGAACGCGTCGATGCGCAGCCGGAACGGCTCGGACGCCGCCACGAGGCGCAGCGCGATGCTCTGCAGCAGGCGGCGCGCGGACTCGTTGCGGTCGCCGGTCACCTTCCAGCCGTTCGTCCGCAGCAGCGGCGCGACCACCGGCGTACCGGTGTCGAGCTCGCCGATCCGCACGTACGCCGGGACGCCCGCGCCGATCAGCTGCCGCGAACGCCACCGCGCGTCGTTGGGTGGGATCGAGGCCAGACCGGGTGCGAGCCGGTCCGCGAGCAGGCGGGCGCGCGGCTCCGCCTCGGCGAGCACCTCGGCGGTCTTCGCGTCGACCAGCGCCCGGGACTCACGCCGTACCGCGGCGGTCTGTTCCTGCAGTTGACGGTGCAGCTTCACGGCGCGCTGGTGCTCGCCGTACGTCAGCCGGCGGGCGTTGTCGAGCAACTGCCCCAGCGCATGCTGCAAACCGCGGATCCGCGCTTCCAGGAGCTCCGGCGCGACCGGTCCCCCGTCAGGCTTCTCCGTCACGAGCATCGTCCTTCCACACTTGCCCCGCGACCGTACGACTGCCTGGCGTACTGCTCATTGCCTGGTGTAACCATGTCACACCAGTGGCCCCAATGGTCACTCCAGGTATCAGTAGTCTCACCTGCTAATCAGGAGCGACGATCTCGAGCTCGTAGCCGTCGGTGTTGTGCAGGAAGGCGGCGTAATGCTGCGGCCCGCCCGCGTACGGATGGCGGTCGGCGAACATCAGCGTCCAGCCGTGCCCGGCGGCCTCCGCGACGATGCTGTCCACCTCGGCCCGGCTGGCCGCGTTCAACGCCAGATGGTTCATCCCGGGACGCATCCGGTCGTGCTCGGCGGCCGACAGCGCCGGACTCTGCTCAACGACCAGATAGCTCCCGTCGGGGGCGGTCCAGGTCATCCCGCCCGGCCAGCCGTCACCCTCCTTCCAGCCCAGCCGGTCGAGGACCCAACCCCAACTCGTGACGGCCCGGGACAGGTCCGGGACCCAGATCTCGATGTGATGCACCGCGGCGGCCATCGGAGCATTATCTGTGCTCGGTGTCGTGGTGCGACACAGCCATCGAGATGCCCCCGGCCAGCACCAGCCAGCCGAGTGACGCCACCAGCCAGGGCCACCACGGCCGCACCTGCGCGGCCTCGGCGACGGCCTTGCCGAACAGCCCGCCGGCCGGCGCGAGGACGAGCACGAGCAGCGCCCGTGCGAGCCACGACTGACTGGTCATTCCTTCATTGTGCGAGGCGTCCGCCGACCCTGCAGAAACCTTGGCGTTTCGCGCCCGCTCGGCATTCTGTCCGTGGCAGGGTTTACGGTCTGCGGTGACAGTGGAAAGGGGGTTCGTGGTGAGTAGCACACGGATCGAGAGCACGGCGTACGGCGCCGCGGCTCTGGAGCGCCTGCAGGCCGTGGTCGCGCGGCTGAAGGCCGACGATCCGATGACCCCTGTCACCCTCCTCCTGCCGAACAACCTGGCCGGCGTGGTCGCGCGCCGCCAGCTCGCCCGCTCGTCGATCGGCGGACTGTATCTGGCCACCCTCCCGCGCCTGGCCGAGCAGGTCGCCGCCGGGCTGCTGAGTCCGCGCCGGCCGGCCACGCGGCCGATCGTCGCGGCCACCTGGCGGACGGCGCTCGCGAAGGCGCCCGGGATGTTCGCGGAGGTCGCCGAGCACCCGTCGACCATTCAGGCGCTCGCCGCCGCGCATCGCGAGCTCCGCGACCTGTCCGATCAAGCGCTCGCCAAGGTCGCGCAGGCGTCGGCGCTCGGCCCCGACCTGGTCCGGTTGCATCGCTATGTCACCACCGAGCTGGCCGCGGACTGGTACGACGAGACCGACCTGCTTCGCACCGCGGCGTCGCGGATCGCGGCGGCGCCCGATGTCGTCGGCGAGCTCGGCGCGCTCGTGCTGTACCTGCCGCAGGAGCTGACGCAGGCCGAGGCCGCGTTCGTCGGGGCGCTCGGCGACGCCGCGGCCGATCTGACGGTCATCGTCGGGCTGACCGACGTACGGCGTGCCGATCGCACCGTGCGGCGCTCGCTCGAGCGGATCGGGATCGACCTGCCGCCGTCGATCTCGAAGAACTATCCGGTCGCGACCGAGATCCTCAACGCGTCCGATGCCGACGACGAAGTGCGGTGCGTGGTCCGCGACGTCGTCGAAGCGCTGGAGAAGACGCCCGCGCATCGGATCGCGGTGCTGTACGCAGCCGCCTCGCCGTATGCGCGCCTGCTGCACGAGCACCTCGCCGCCGCCCGGATCACGGTCAACGGGCCGGGGACGCGTCCGGTCCATGAGCGCGCGATCGCGCGGACGCTGCTCGAAGTGCTGGCGCTGGTCGACCAGGACCTGCCGCGGGCGGCCGTGTTCCGCGCGCTGGCCAACGCACCGACGCGGGACTTCACCGGCGAGCGCATCCCGGTGCCGCAGTGGGAGCGGATGTCGCGGGCCGCCGGGGTCGTGCGCGGCGACGACTGGGACACCCGGCTGGCGCGGTACGCCGAGTCCGAGCGCCGGACTGCCGATCAAGAGGAAGCTGCGGAGGATCCACGCCCGGCCGCGGTACGGCGCGCGCAACGCAACGCGGAGACGGCGGAGCGCTTGCACGCGTTCGCGTCCACGTTGCGCCGCCGGCTGAACGCGCTGGCCACCCTCGACTCATGGGCAACCCTCGCCGAGGGGGTTTTGCAGCTCTTCCACGATCTGCTCGGGGACTATGCTTCCTTGCCGATCGAGGAGCAGTACGCCGCAGCCGCGGTCGAGGGCTCGCTCAAGGGGTTGTCGACCCTTGACGAGCTGGGCACGCCGGCGAGCCTCGCCGTACTGCGCGATGTGCTGGACCTGGAGTTGCAGCAGTCACTACCCCGCGTCGGCACGTTCGGGACGGGGGTGTTGGTCGCGCCGTTGTCGGCGAGCATCGGGCTGTCCGCGGACATCGTGTACGTCGTCGGTCTGTCCGAGGACCTGTATCCGGGGCGGGTGCACGAGGACGCGCTGCTCCCCCACCGAGTTCGGGAGGCGGCCGCGCCGGAGCTGGCGTCGTTCCGCGATCGGCTCGACGAGAAGCAGCGGCATCTGCTGGTGGCGTTCGCGTCGGGGGCGCGGGTGGTGGCGTCGTTCCCGCGCGGCGATCTGCGCCGGTCGTCGCGGCGGTTGCCGTCACGTTGGCTGCTCGGGTCGTTGCGGGACTTGACCGGCGATCACGCGCTGCCCGCGACGCAGTGGGATCGGTACGGCGAGGTGCTGCGGACATCGGCGTCGTACGCCGGTTCGTTGACCACGGCAACGATGCCGGCGACCGAGCAGGAGTGGCAGACCCGCGCGGCCGCGGCGCGGCTGTGGGTTCAGGACAGTGTGCTGGTGCGTGCCCGGGAATTGCTCCGCGGGCGGGGGTCCAACGCGTTCACGCGCTTCGACGGTGATCTGTCCGGCGTGTCGGGGCTGCCGGAGTACGCCGTCGAGGACCGGATCGCGTCGCCGACGTCGCTGGAGGCGTACGCGACCTGTCCGCACGCATACTTCGTGGAGCGGCTGCTGCAGGTGGAGCCGCTCGAAGCACCGGAGGATCTGCTCGTCATCTCGCCCGTGCAGATCGGGAACCTGATCCACAACAGCATCGACGCGTTCGTGCGCCGGCTGTCCGGATCGCTGCCGGGGTACGGCGAACCGTGGACCGAGGAGCAGCGATCGCTGCTGCTGGCGATCGGAGCGGATCTCGCCGATCAGTTCGAGGCCGAGGGGCTGACCGGTCATCCCCGCCTGTGGCAGCGCGAGCGGCTGCGCATTCTGGGTGACCTGATGGTGCTGCTGACCGACGACGACCGCTGGCGCGCCGAGCGGAACGCGTCGGTGGTCGCGAGCGAGCTGCGGTTCGGGTTCGACGGCGAGCCGCCGGTGGAGATCCCGATCCCGTCCGGGCGGGTGCTGCTGCGCGGCTCCGCGGACAAGGTCGACCTGGGCGCGGACGGCACGATCTACGTCACCGACGTGAAGACCGGCGGCTTCTCGCGCTACGAAGGCATCGAGACCGACCCGGTCGCGGGCGGTACGAAACTGCAGCTTCCCGTGTACGCGTACGCCGCCCGCGCGCGACTCGGCGAGCCGGACACGCCGGTCGAGGCGTCGTACTGGTTCGTCCGCCGCGGCGGCAAGCGGATCCCGGTCCCCTTGACCCCCGAGGTGGAGGCGCGGTACGTCGAGACGCTCGACGTGATCGTGTCCTCGATCGCGGCCGGCTACTTCCCGCCGAAGGCGCCCGAGGTGCCCGACTTCCTCTGGGTCCAATGCCCGTACTGCAACCCCGACGGTCTCGGGCACAGCGAGGTCCGCGCCCGCTGGGATCGCAAACGGCACGACCCGGTGCTCGAGCGGTTGGTCCGCCTGATCGATCCCACCGCCTTGGCGCCGGACGAGGACCCAGATGCCGGAGGTGACCGCCGATGACCCAGCAGCTGCTCGACTCGACCGCGCGGGACCGGATCCGCTCCGACACCGACAGCACGCTCTTCGTGGAGGCGGGCGCCGGGTCGGGGAAGACCCATGCACTCGTCGACCGCGTCGCCACCCTGGTGCTGCGCGACGGCGTACCGCTGCGCAGGATCGCAGCCGTCACGTTCACCGAGAAGGCCGGCGCCGAGCTGCGGGACCGGCTCCGGGTGGAGTTCGAGCGGGCGCGGAAGACCGAGGACCGCGAGCTTGCCGAGGCGGCGCTCGACGATCTGGACTCCGCGTCGATCGGCACCTTGCATGCGTTCGCGCAGCAAATTCTGCTCGCGCACCCGATCGAGGCCGGGCTACCGCCGCTGATCGACGTGCTCGACGAGGTCGGTTCGTCGGTCGCCTTCGAGGAGCGCTGGGCTGAGCTTCAGCAGCAGTTGCTCGACGACGATTCGATCGCCGAGCCGCTGCTGCTCGCGATGGCGGTCGGTGTCGAGCTGAAGCATCTCCGGTCGCTGGCGCGCCTGTTCGGCAACGACTGGGACCTGATCGCCGACCGGGTTCTGGTCGACCCGCCGGAGCTGGTCGCGATGCCCGATCTCAGCGGCCTGATCGCGGCCGCCGCCCAGATCGGTGCCGCGGCCGAGACCTGCCTCGACCACGAGGACCGGCTGCTGCCCAAGGTGCAGCAGATCCGCGAGCTCGGTCTGATGCTCGACGCGGCCACGGACCAGGAGACGCAGCTCGCGCTGCTGCAGACGTTCCGCGGTCTGAAGGTGGGCCGGATCGGCCGGAAGGAGAACTGGCCGGACATCGCCAAGGTCCGCGCGGACTGCACCGAGGTCGTCGAGGTCGCCGGTTCGCTGGTCGAGCTGCTGCTGGATGCTTGCCTTCGGCATCTTTCGCACTGGATCGCGGAGCGGGTGCTGGAGTCCGCCGAGCTGCGTCGTGCCGAGGGACGGCTGGAGTTCCACGATCTGTTGGTGCTGGCGCGAGACCTGCTGCGGCGCGATGCCGATGTACGGGACGCGTTGCAGGAGCGGTTCGAGCGGCTGCTGCTGGACGAGTTCCAGGACACGGATCCGATTCAGATCGAGCTCGCGGTGCGGATCGCCGGTGGGGCGTACGCCGATGCTCCCGATTGGCGCGACGTCGAGGTTCCGGAGGGGCGGCTGTTCGTGGTCGGCGATCCGAAGCAGTCGATCTACCGATTCCGGCGCGCCAACATCGCGACGTACCTGACCGCGCAGGAGCTGCTCGGCGAGACGGTCGCGCTGACGACCAACTTCCGCACGGTGCCGCCGATCCTCGAGTGGATCAACACGGTCTTCAACAACCTGATCGAGCCGCAGGAGGCCGCCCAGCCGTCGTACCAGGCGCTCGCGCCCCATCGCACCACTCCGACGGTCGCCGCCTCCGGCCCGCCGTCGGACACCAGACGCGACGTCAAGGGGCCGGCCTCGGCTCTTCCCGAGTCGGTTCAGGGTGATCAGCTGTCGATCTTCGACGAGCCCACGTTGTTCGACGACCCTGCCCCGGATGAGCCGCGTCAAGCCGGGGTGAACGATCTCGCGGCCGTTCTTCCGTTCCGCCGGCGCGGTGACGAGCACGTCGACGTACCTGCTGAGGAGCCGGCCGCGGAGGACCCAGCCGCCGGCCCGGCGGTCACGATCCTCGGCGCCGAGCCGCACGACGACCTCCCTCGCGCCCAGGCATCCGTCCTGCGCGAACGTGAAGCCGCCGACGTCGCCTCGGTCATCGAGGAAGCGCTCCGCGACGGCTGGCTGGTCTACGACGAACGCGCCGAGACCTGGCGGCCCGCGGAGGCCGGTGACATCGCAGTCCTCGTCCCCGCCCGTACGTCGCTGCCGTTCCTGGAGGATGCGCTCGACCGCGCGGACATCCCGTACCGCGCGGAAGCCAGCTCCCTCGTGTACCAGACCGCCGAGGTCCGCGACCTGCTCTCCTGCGCCCGCGCGCTCGGCGACCCGAGCGATCAGCTCGCCCTGGTCAGCACGTTGCGGTCGCCGTTGTTCGGCTGCGGCGACGACGACCTCTACACCTGGAAGCAGAACGGCGGCCGATTCACGCTCACCGCGCCGATCCCCGACCAACTGCTCACCCACCCGGTCGCCGACGCGATGGAGTGGTTGCGGCGGACCTACTACGCCGCGCGCTGGCTCACGCCGAGCGAGGTGCTCGCGAAGATCGTCGCCGACCGCCGCATGCTGGAGGTCGCCGCGATCGGGCCGCGGGCGCGAGACGCCTGGCGGCGGATCCGGTTCGTCGTCGATCAGGCGCGCGCCTGGTCCGAGGTCGAGCACGGTGGTCTGCGTTCGTACCTCGCCTGGGCCGCCCATCAGGGCGAGGAAACGTCACGCGTCGCAGAGGCCGTGCTGCCCGAGACGGACGCCGACGCGGTCCGCGTGATGACGATCCACGCGGCGAAGGGGCTCGAGTTCCCGATCGTCATCCTGTCCGGCATGACCGCCTCGCCGAACCGGCAGCGCGGCGTCCAGGTGTTGTGGCCGCCGTCGGGTGGGTACGCCGTCAAGCTCAAGTCCTCCGTGCAGACCGAGGACTTCGACCTCGTGCAACCGGTCGACGAGCAGATGGACGACTACGAGCGCCGCCGGCTGCTGTACGTCGCCGCGACGCGCGCTCGCGACCACCTGGTCGTCTCACTGCACCGCTCCGCCAACCGCCGCCACACCAGCAACGCCGAGTTGCTCGCCTCCGCGGGCGGCGTCGACGCGCCCCACACCACGCTCTTCACCAGCCCGCCGGTCCCCGACCGCGAACCCTCCGCCAACCCGGAAGTCACCCCACCGATCTCCCGGACCGAGTGGGAAACCCGAGCCGCCACCGCCCGCTCTGCCAGCCGCCGCCCGTCGGCCCAATCCGCCTCCGGCCTGGAAGGCACCGCACCCCAACTGACCCTCACCATCCGCCCAGACGTCTACGGCCCCGACCCCGACCCCGCCGCCATCCCCGACGCCGCTCCACCGGCCGACCTCACCGATGAGGCGGCCACGGACACCGGTCCGCTCGACCCAGGTGCTGCGAAGGGCGCCCGCGACCTCGAACTCCCGCCCTGGTCCAAGGGCCGCTACGGCACCGCGATCGGCCGGGCGGTCCACGCCGTACTGCAGGTGGTCGATCTGTCCACCGGCTCCGGCCTCGAGGCAGCTGTGGCAACCCAGTGCCTGGCCGAAGGCGTCCTCGACTACGCCGACGTGGTCACCGGCCTCGTTCGCTCCGCCCTCGCCTCAGCCGTCGTCCGACGAGCCGCCGTCCGCGAGCATTGGCGAGAGTCCTACGTAGGCACCCTCCAGCCCGACGGCACCGTTCTCGAAGGGTTCGTCGACCTCATCTACCGAGAAGACGACGGCCGCCTCACCATCGTCGACTACAAGACCGACGTCATCCCCGCCGCCGCCCTGGACGCCCGCGTCGAGTACTACGCCCCACAACTGCGCGCCTACGCCCAGATCCTCTCCAGCACGGCCCCACCCGTTCTGCTGTTCCTCAATCCCAGCGGAGCCGTCGAACGCCAGGTTCGCTGAGGCAGCCCCGGCGTCGGTCAGGTGATCAGGCGGACGGCCAGGACGGTGATGATGGCGGCTGAGGTGAGCGTGGTGATGAGGCGGCCGGTTGGGCCTGTCAGCAGACGACCGAGCAGAGCGCCGCCGCCGGCCAGGAGCAGTTGCCAGCTGGCCGAGGCCAGGAAGGCCGCGGTGACGAACAGGACGCGTTCGCCTGTGCCCGTGATGTCCGAGCCGCCGAGGATCAGGGCGGCGAAGTAGGTCACGGTCCACGGGTTCAGCATCGTCATCCCGAGCATCCCGAGGTACGCCGTCCACGCGCCGACCGGGGCCTCCTGCTGCAGCGTGTCGATCCGCCGATCGCGATACCGCCGTACCGCCTTGACCGCACCGAGCACCGCGAGCCCGACCAGCACCACGACCGATGCCCAACGCAACGGGCCCACGATCGGTACCAGCAACGGGGCCAGCACCGAACCGGCTCCCGCGGCCACTGCCGCATAGATCCCGTCGGCCGAAGCAACCCCGAGCGCCGCGAACGCGCCGATCCGCCACGAAGTACGGGCCGTCAACGCCACCAGATAGGTCCCCACCGGCCCGACCGGCATGGCAACGCCATATCCCGCCAAGAGCCCGGCGACCAGCACGCCGATCAACGCTGACCAGCGTTCGACCTCCACGCACGACCGGCCTGCTGCTGAACCCGAGCCGCCACGGCCACAGGATCAATCAGCAACAGTCTCAAGGTCGTTGTCGTCATGCCCCCATCATCTGCACGGCCCCCCGACCCCCTCAAGCCAATTACGCCGTACCCGCCCCCCAATTGCGCCGTACCCGCCGCCCGCCCGCACGGATGGCGCCTTGTTTGCTCGCTGCCCGGATACAGAGCCTGTTGCAAATTGGATCTGGGTGTTTCCGTCCGCACCAAAACGCAGTGATTTTTCCAGCGATTGCGGCTGGTTTACTCCACCTGAGC